>NZ_JBSFPX010000056.1:0-36790 GCF_053588415.1 Mycobacterium sp. NPDC003449 | reverse complement strand
TCGGCCCGGATCTCCCGCGAGCAGACACGTGGGTACCCCAAAATGCGCGAAATGGGGTACCCTCGCGTCTGCTCGCGGTCAGGGGGTGAGCACCACGTCGGCGCAGGCGCGGGCGATCGCGAGTTCTTCATTGGTCGGCACCACCAGTACCGTCGTCGCCGACTCCGGCGTCGAGATCCGGCGCGGCTCCTTGGAACGCTCGGCGTTGAGTTCCCCGTCGAGTTCGATGCCGAGCCCGCCCAGACCACTCAGCGCGTCCCGGCGCACCGCGGCGTCGTTCTCCCCCACTCCTGCGGTGAAGCTGATCACGTCGGTGCGGCCCAGCACGGCCAGGTAGGCGCCGATGTATTTCCGCAGCCGGTGGATGTACACGTCGTAGGCCAACCGCGCTGCGGTATCGCCGGATTCGATCAGCTCGTGCAACTTGCGGAAGTCACTGGCCCCGCCGAGGCCCCGCACGCCCGAGCGCCGGTTGAGCATCGACTCGATCTCCTCGACGCTCATCCCCGCGGTGCGCCACAGGTACATGATCAGGCCGGGGTCGATGTCACCGCTGCGGGTGCCCATCACCAGACCTTCCATCGGGGTCATGCCCATCGAGGTGTCGACCGGCCTGCCGCCGTTGATCGCCGAGGCCGACGCACCGTTACCCAGGTGCAGCACAATCTGATTCAGCGACTCGTACGGCTTGCCCAGGAACGCCGCGGCCTGCCCGCTGACGTATTCGTGCGAGGTGCCGTGGAATCCGTAGCGGCGGATCGGCCACTGCTCGGCCAGCCCCGCGTCGATGGCATAGCTGGCCGATGCCGCGGGCAGGTCGTGGAAGAAGGCGGTGTCGAAGACCGCGATATGCGGTAGGCCGGGCAGCAGTTTGCGGGCCACCTCGATGCCGTGCACCGCGGGCGGATTGTGCAGCGGCGCCAGCGGCGCCAACTCCTCGATCCTGGCGACCAGGGCATCGTCGATCGGGGTCGGACGGTAGAACGCCTTGCCGCCGTGCACCACCCGGTGGCCGACCGCGACCAGTCCGAGGCGGTCCAGATCCAGGCCGTCGGCGGCCAGCTCGTCGAAGGCGGCCCGCAGTGCGGCATCGTGATCGGGCACCTGGCCCGAACCGACCTCCTCGATGATTCCGTCGGCCAGAAATTCTCCGATATCCGGTTTCACCACAGCATATTTCAGCGATGATGAGCCGGAGTTCACCACCAGGACCGTCGTCGTGGTCATGGCGTCTTCCCCTGCGCCTGGATCGCGGTGATCGCCACGGTGTTCACGATGTCCTCGACCAGCGCGCCCCTGGACAGGTCGTTGACCGGTTTGTTGAGCCCCTGCAGCACCGGCCCGATCGCGATGGCACCCGCCGAGCGCTGGACCGCCTTGTAAGTGTTGTTGCCGGTGTTGAGGTCCGGGAAGATCAGCACCGTGGCCCGGCCGGCCACCTCCGAGTCCGGCATCTTGGTCTCGGCCACCGAGGGTTCCACCGCGGCATCGTATTGAATCGGCCCCTCCACCAGCAGCGATGGCTCCCGCTCCCGCACTAATTCGGTTGCCGCCCTGACCTTGTCGACGTCGGCACCGGTGCCCGACGTTCCGGTCGAATAGGACAGCATGGCCACCCGCGGTTCGATGCCGAACTGCGCGGCGGTCCGCGCCGACGAGATCGCGATATCGGCGAGTTGCTCGGAGGTGGGGTCGGGCACGATCGCGCAGTCGCCGTAGGCCAGCACCTTGTCCTGCAGGCACATCAGGAAGATGCTCGACACCGTGGAAACATCCGGCAGGGTCTTGATGATCTCGAATGCCGGCCGCACGGTGTGCGCCGTGGTGTGCGCCGCACCCGAGACCATCCCGTCGACCATGCCGTTGTGTACCAGCATGGTGCCGAAGTAGGACACGTCGTGGATGATCTCGCGGGCCTGCTCGACCGTGATGCCCTTGTGCTTGCGCAGCTCGGCGTACTGCCGCGCGAACTGGTCGCACAGCTCGCTGGTCCGCGGGTCGAGCACCGTCGCCGAGGCCAGGTCGACGCCGAGTTCGGCTGCCCGGGAACGCACCTGGGCCTCGTCGCCCAGGATGGTCAGGTCGGCGACGGCGCGTTGCAGCAGCCGTCCCGCGGCCTTGAGGATGCGGTCGTCGGCCCCTTCGGGCAGCACGATGTGCCTGCGGTCGGTGCGGGCCCGGTCCAGCAGCTGGTAGGTGAACATCTGCGGGGTGGTGACGGCCGGGATCGGGATGCTCAGCTGGGCCAGCAGATCGTTGATGTCGACGTGGGCGTCCATCAGTCCCAGCGCGGTGTCGATCTTGCGCTGCGAGGTCGCGGTCACCCGGCCCCTCGTGCCGGCGACCAGGCTGGCCGTTTCGAAGGTGCCGTATTCGGTCGCCACGATCGGCACCCGCAGCCCGAGGCCGGCGACCAGGGACGCGATGGCCGGGTGCAACGGCAGCCCACCGTTGAGGATGATCCCCGACAGCGACGGAAACCCTTCGGCGGCATGCGCACTCACCACGGCCAGCACCACGTCGGAGCGGTCGCCCGGGGTGATCACCGCGGCACCCTCGGTGAGCCGCTCCAGCACATGCTCTGCGGTCATCCCGGCCACCAGCACGCCGAGCGCCTCACGCGACAACAGTTCGGGATCGCCCGCGATCACCGTGCCGTCGACGGCCGCCTGCAGTTCGGCGACCGAGGGGGCGAACAGCAGCGGTTCCTCGGGCAGCACATAAGCGGGCGGCCCCAGCGGTTTCAGCGCGTCGGCCACCGCCGTCAGCTGCGCCGGGTCACACCGGTTGGCCACCACGGCCGCGGCGTGGGCGTGCTGCCCGGCCAGCTCGGCCAGACACACCTCGACCACGTGGGCGACCTCGTCCGGGGTGCGATCGGCGGCCTTGACCGCCAGCACCACCGGCGCCCCGAGGTTGACCGCGATCCGCGCGTTCATGCTCAGTTCACTGGGCGTCGCCACGTCGGTGTAATCGCTGCCGACGATGAGCACCGCATCGCACCGGTCGGCCACCCCGTGGAACCGGTCGACGATCTCGGCGATCGCCGCGTCGGGGTCCTCGTGCACCTGCTGATAGGAGACCCCGACGCAGTCCTCGTAGGCCAGGCCGGCGGTGGTCCCGGCCAGCAGCAGTTCGAGTATGTAGTCGCGGTCCTCGTGTTGACTTCCCGGGTCGCTTCGCTCCTGCCCTCCGACCAATCTGGTGATCGGACGGAACACCCCGACCTTGGGCACCGTGGCCGCGAGCCGGTGCAGGATCCCCAGCGCAATGGTCGACTTACCGGTGTCGCCTTCGGGTGAGGCGACGTAGACAGCGGTGGCGATGTTTCCCTCCGGCACCGCTCCAGCATTCCCTATTCAGGGGGCAGGTGCGCAAGCGCCGCGGCAAATTCGGTGCAGAACCAGTCCACATCGTCCATCGAGAACACCAGCGGCGGCCGCACCTTGAGGACATTGCCGTGGGTTCCGCACACCGAGATGAGGACCCGCCGATCGCGCATCTCGTTGACCAGCCGATGCGCTCCGGCCCGGTCCGGGGCCGACGCAGGCCGATTGGTGCTCCTCGCGTCCGCGGGTCTCACCACCTCGATCCCCACGTACAGCCCACAGCCGCGCACGTCGCCGATGCGCGGATCGTCGGCGCAGAGCCGGACCAGCTCGTCCCGCAACGCGGCGCCGACCTTGGCCGAGTTGGCGATCAACTGCTCGCCCTCGATGACGTCGAGCACCGCGGCGGCCGCCGCCATCGACACCGGGTTGCCGCCAAAGGTGTTGAAATAGGGCACACCGCGGGCAAATGCCTCGAGCACCCCACTGCGGGCCGCCATCGCCGCGACCGGCAGCCCGTTGGCCATCGGCTTCCCCATGGTCGCCAGGTCCGGCACCACGCCGTGGCGGCTGAAGCCCCACATCCCGTCCCCGGTACGGCCGAAGCCGGGCTGCACCTCGTCGGCGATGAACACGCCCCCCGCGTCGCGCACCGCGGCGACCGCGGGTCCCAGCACCGACGGATCGGGGTAGATGCCGTCGGAGGAGAAGATGGTGTCGACGATCAGGCAGCTCAGGCCGTGCCCGCTGGCCTGCAGGTCGGCGATCGCGGCGGTCACATCGGCGCGGAACCGCTCGGGCACCGCACCGCCCAACCGGTAGCTGTCCGGCGCCGGCACCGTCCGCACATGCGGTCCGATGGTGGTCGCACCGCCGAGCGAAGGCGAAATGGCCGTTACCGCTTCGGTATTGCCGTGGTAGGCGTCGCCGGTGACGATGACGCCGCGCGCCCCGGTGTGCATCTGGGCGACGCGCAGGGCCAGGTCGTTGACCTCCGACCCGGTGCACCCGTACATCACCTGGTCGAGCGCACCCGCGCCGGACTCGGACAGCGTGGCCAGGAGCCGCTGCGAATAGTTGACGATGCCGTCGTGCAGGTAGCGGGTGTGGGTGTTGAGGGTCTCGAGCTGACGGGTGACGGCGGCGACGACGTGCGGGTTGCAGTGCCCGACACTGGCGACGTTGTTGTAGGCGTCCAGGTAGCGCACCCCGTCGGCATCGAACAGGTGACTGCCCCGGCCGCGGACCAGGTGCACCGGCCGTTGGTAGAACAGCCGGTACGCCGGGCCCAGCATGCGCTCACGGGCCTCGATCATGGATCCCAGTTCCGGGTCGGCCGCCTGGCCACCCACGTAACTGTTGGAGTCCATGATGTTGGAGAAGCTCATAGCGATCAGCGCTCATGCGATTCTTCGAGAACGGTCCGGCCGAGGTCGGAATACCGTTGCGGGTCTTTGCACTTCAGGAAGACGGCGAGAGCGATACCGCCGAATCCGACGATGCCCACCACATACGGGATGGAGGTGAAGATCCAGTCCGAGGCGGCCGCGCCCGCGGCGAAGGACGCATTCTTGGCCAGCAGGTAGATGACGTAGAGCATGCCGAGCCCGCCCAGCAACGGCGCCAGCAGGGTGGTGAACCAGTTGGCCGTCTCCGGATGCCGTTTCTGCACGTGGAAGTACGAGATCACCGAGAACGCGGCGAGGGCCTGCACGATCATGATCGCGGTGGTACCCAGCAGCGCCATCAGGCCGTACAGCCCGGTGTAGGGGTCACGTCCGGTCACGTCGAAGAACAACACCACGGCGGTGGCGAAGCCGGTCTGCACGAACCCGGCGATGTGCGGCGAGCCATGCTTGGCGTGGGTGGCGCCGATGGTCCGGCGCATCCCGGGGATCACATTCTCGCGTCCCAGCGCGTACAGGTAACGGGCGGCGCAGTTGTGGAACGCCATGCCGCACGCGAACGAGCCGGTCATCAACAGGACCTTGAACAGGTCCACCGCCCACACCCCGAGGTGCTGCTGCACCGGGTTGAAGAAGATATCGCCCGCGGTGGCCGAATCCTGCGCCAGCGCAACCGCGTTGTCCGGCCCGGTGCCGACGATGGCCAGCCACGACACCAGCACGTAGAACGCACCGATACCGACCACCGAACAGATCACCGCGATGGGGATGATCTTCTTGGGGTTGCGGGATTCCTCGCCGTACATCGCGCTGGATTCGAACCCGACCCAGGACCAGAACGCGAAGAACAGGCCGACACCGGCCGAGCCGGCGACGGCGATCATGCTGCCGTCGGCGCCCGCGACCGACCCGGAAAGACTCTGAAAACCGTTGAGCGGGTTCAGCGATCCCAGCGACCAGCCCTGCGGGCCACCGCCGGTGAACACCACCGAGAGCGCCATCATCGACAGCATCACGATCTCGGTGATCAGGAAAACCCCGAGAACCCGGGCGGCCAGGTTGATGTCGAAGAAGGTGAGCAGCGCGTTGACCGCCAGCATCACCACCGCGAACAGGATCCACGGCACGTCGATGTCGAAGAACGATTTGAACAGGTCGTTGCCGAAGAACGAGAAGATGCCGATCAGCGACGCCTCGAAGACCATGTAGGCCACCGCGGTGAGGAATCCGGCCCCGAGGCCGACGATGCGGCCCAGCCCGTGGGAGATGTAGCCGTAGAAGGCGCCGGTCGCGGTGATGTGCTTGCTCATCGACGCGTAGCCGATCGCGAACAGCGTCAACACGATGGTCGCGACGAAGTAGCCGGCCGGCGCATAGGCACCGTTTCCGAACCCCACCGCGATCGGGACGTTGCCGACCATCGCGGTGATCGGGGCGGCGGTGGCGACCGCCATGAACAACACGCCGACCAAACCCACCGCGTTCGGTTTGAGGCGCTGAATTCCTGCGGTGGATGACGTCGCTGCAGGATCGATGATCTCACTCATAGTGGATGCCAATCTGCCCGCACCCGGGCAATTGCCGAACCAGTATTTGGTCTGGTTATGAAGGAAGCCGACAGCTTGGTAGCGCGACGTTGGACATTGTTACCTCGCCGGGATCAGCTGGTCAACCCCTGGACAGCAACGACTTCGGCGCGTGTTTCGCAGACGTTTCATGATCGGCCGCGGTGAAACAGTGCGGTAAAAATTTTCGATTTGGTCTGCTCGAATCCGTCATTTGGTCCACAATCGGGGCCATGCCGGGACTGCCTGCTGATCATCACCTGTTCGCCAGGGCCGCGCTGCCGGCCTATCGGCGTGCGCCCGATGCCCCATTGCGCCTGCTCAGCCTGTCGGAGAACGCCACCTACCTGGTCGGCGACCCGCAGGACGACCCGATCGTGCTGCGGGTGCACCGCCCCGGCTATCACTCCCGCCAAGACATCGGATCCGAACTCGACTGGATGGCCGCGCTGCGCCGCGACACCCCGGTGCGCACGCCGGAGTTGTTGTGCTCGGCGTCGGGCGAGCAGGTCGTGGCCGCGACGGTGGACGGCCGCACGCTCCATGTGGACGCGGTCAGCTATGTGCCGGGCTGCACGGCCGAGGAAGCACCGGACGCGGTGGGCTACGCCGAACTGGGTGAGCTGACCGCGCTGATGCACAACCATGCGCAGAGCTGGGACGCGCCGGCCGGGTTCAGCCGGTTCAGCTGGGATCTCGACGCGATCCTCGGCCCCGCCGCCCGCTGGGGCAACTGGCATGCCGCACCGTCGCTGACCGCATCCGACCGGGGCGCGATCGACCGCGCGGCAACCGCGATCACCGAGCGGCTGTCCGAATTCGGCACCGGATCCGACCGATTCGGCCTCATCCATGCCGACCTGCGGCTGTCGAACCTGATGGTGGATCCGGCCTCTCCGAGCGCGGGGATCACCGTGATCGATTTCGACGACTGCGGCTGGTCCTGGCATCTGGCCGACCTCGGCGCGGTCGTGTCCTGGATCGAGGACACCCCGGAGGTCGACGAGATCGTCGCCGACTGGCTGCGGGGTTACCTGGCCGTGCGCCCGCTTCCCGCCGAGCATCTCGCCCTGATCCCGACGTTCGTGATGCTACGGCGGGTCCATCTGACCGCCTGGGTCGCCTCACACTCCGACGCCGGCGCCGCGATCGCCATGGGACCGGAGTTCGCCAGGGGCACCGCGCGGCTGGCCGAGCGTTACCTCGACGACCAAACCTGGCTGCAGAACGCCATTTTCACGACGACATAGGAGCAGAATGTTCGAGTTGCAGCAGCGTTCGGTGCTGGTCACCGGGGGCAGCAAGGGCATCGGGCGCGGTATCGCCACCGTGTTCGCGAAGGCCGGGGCCAATGTCGCGGTCGCCGCCAGGGCGTCGGCCGACGTCGAATCCTGCGTGGCCGACCTCGACGGACTCGGCGCGGGCAAGGTCATCGGGGTGCAGGTCGACGTCAGCGACCGGACGTCCTGCGATGCGATGGCGGCCGCCGTCCTCGACGCGTTCGGCGGCGTGGACGTGGTGTGCGCCAACGCCGGCGTGTTTCCCGACGCCACGCTGGCCACCATGACACCCGAGCAGCTCAACGAGATCTTCGCGATCAACGTCAACGGCACGTTCTTCGCGGTGCAGTCCTGCCTGGACGCGCTGACCGCCAGTGGCAGCGGCCGGGTGATCCTGACCTCCTCGATCACCGGACCGATCACCGGGTTTCCCGGCTGGTCACACTACGGCGCCACCAAGGCCGCACAGCTGGGGTTCATGCGCACCGCCGCAATCGAATTGGCCCCGCACAAGATCACGGTGAACGCGATCCTGCCGGGCAACATCATGTCGGAGGGGCTGGTCGACATGGGCGAGGACTATATTGCCGGCATGGCGCGCGCGATCCCGGCCGGGGCCCTCGGCACCCCCGAGGACATCGGCCATCTCGCGGCGTTCCTGGCCACCCGCGAGGCCGGCTACATCACCGGGCAGGCCATCGCCGTCGACGGCGGTCAGGTGCTGCCGGAGTCCCTGGACGCGCTCCCCACCTAGCCATGGAGGAGTCGTCGGGCGGCCCGGTGGCCGAAGATGTGCGCCGCCGCATCCTGTCCATGCTGGCTCAGGGCACGCTGCGACCGGGATCCCGGCTGGGCACCGAACGGGAGATGGCGGAGACGTTCGCGGTGTCGCGGTCCACCCTGCGCAGCGCGCTGCTGCCGTTGAGCCAGGCCGGGGTGCTGGAACGCCGGACCGGGCGCAACGGGGGCACGTTCGTGCGTGCCGATGTCGTCGAACGCAACGCCGCCGAACTGGCCAGTCTGCCTGCGCGGTTACGCAGCGGGGGGCATACCAGCACCAGCCGGGTGCTGGGCACCGACCGCAGACCGGCAACCGCCGTCGAGGCCCAGGCGCTCGAAATACCGGACGGCGAGGCCATTTTCACCGTCCGCCGGCTGCGCTACGCCGACGGTGTGCCGCTGTCTGTCGACCTGGCCTGTTTCGTCGCCGAGTCGATGGAGGATCTGCTCGAGCAGCCGCTGGGCGGCTCGCTCTACGAACTGCTGCGGGTGCGGTACGGTCTGGTGCCCGCCGCCACCACCGAGACCATCGAGGTAGTCAGCGCCAGCCCGCGCGAGGCGCAGTGGCTGGAGATCGCGCACCGCAGACCCCTGCTGGCCATCACCAGGGTCACCAGGGACGGTGCGCATCGGCCGTTCGAGTACGCCTACGACCTGTTCCGTGCCGACCGGGTCCGGCTCACCGCCACCAGCCACGGCACGGTCGGTGCCGTGGAGCGGTCGATCAACACCGCCTGAGCTCAGCTCCGCTGCGCGGCGGCGACATCCCGCAACGCGACGATGACGCTCCTGAGGTGAGCGCGCATCGCCGCCTCGGCACGTTCGGGATCCCTGGCGCAGACCGTGTCGATGATCGCGACGTGCTCGGCCAGCGATACGGTGATCCGGCCCGGATGCATGGCCAGCCGGAACTGATGGCGCACCAGCTGCCCGCGCAGCCGCTCCAGGATGTCGCCCGCGGTGTGCTGCGCGCCGATCTGGCGAACCCTGGTGTGCAGCAACTGGTTCAGCCGCGAATAACCCATCACGTCGCCGGCTTCGACGGATCCGGTGAGCTCGGCCCGCAGCCCGGTCAGCTCCGCGATCTGTGTCTCGGTGATGTGCTGGGCGGCCTTGGCCGCGCAGAGCCCCTCCACCACCATCCTGACCTCGGTGATCTCGACGGCCTCTTCGAGTGAGACGGACCGGACCCGCGCCCCCCGGTTCTGGATCCGCTCGATCAGCCCCTGGGTGGCAAGCTCCTGCAGGGCACCACGGACCGCGCTGCGGCTGACGCTGAACTGTTCGCACAGATCTGCCTCGACCAGTCGCTGATTCGGCGCGAACTCGCCGTCGAGGATGGCCTGGCGGATGCGTCCGGCCACGTCCGCCGACTCGGTGCCGCGTCGCCCCTCATCAACCAGCATCCAGCCCCACCCCAGATTATCGCCGATAACGTCGACAAGATTGTACCGTCGCGGCTACCGGCACCGTTCTCACCTGGTCAAACCTCGGGTTCGTCACCGTCGGGGGCCCATCGCGACAACCTGGCCGACACGAGCAGGGTCGCGCCGGTGGCCGCGAACACCACCGACGCGCCGCCGAACGCCGAGATGCCCGCGACGGCAAGCGGTATCCCGGTCTGCCCGGCCCGGTTGCCGACCAGCCGCAGCGATGCCGCCACGCCCCTATCCGGCCGCGGGGTGACCAGCGTCATCCACGACATGGTGAGCGGTTGGACCGTGCCCGCCGCCAGGCCGTAGCCCGCCATACACGCCACCAGCACGATCGCGGGCACCGGCAGCACCAGCGCGATCAGCGACACGGCCGCGACCGCGCCGGCCACCACGAGCACCCGGCGCCGCCCGAACGCCTTGGTCGTGGTGCCCAGCGTCAACCGCGACGCCATCGTCGCGAAGCCACGGACCACCAGCAGCGCGGTCAGCCAGGCCGGCGCGAGATGTCGCTCACGGGCCAGCAACGGCAGATACGCCAGCACGATGTCCAGCGAGGACAGCACCAGGCTACTGGTGACCAGGGCGGGCACCACGCCCTTGGTCCGCAGCAGCCGCGACGCGACCGGCCACATGGCCGTGGGTTTGTCGGTCGTCGCGTCCGGACGTGCCGTCGACGGAATCACCAGCGAAAGCACCAATCCCACAAGGGCAATCCCCAGCGTTGCCCAAGCGATGGTGCTGAATGCCGGCGAGTGTGCCTCCGCGGACGGCAACAGCAGTAGGGCGGGCCCGAGCATCTGCCCGCTCGAGGTGGCGAAGGTGTAGACCCCGAACACGAAGTCGAGCCGGCCCACCGCGGCATCGCGCATCACCCAGGCCTGCTCGGCCACGACGGACCACAGCACGCCGAGCCCGAGCAGCACGGTGGCCGCGATCAGGCCCGCCAGGGTGTTCCCGGCGGACACCGCGACGGCGGCCGCGGCGATGAAGGCCAGCGAGCCCAGCACCATACTCGTCCGTTCGCCGACCCGGTCGACGAATCTGCCCGCGGGCACGGCGAGCAACAGGGGCGGGACCGCGAAGGCCGCGGTCGCGACGCCGAGCCAGGCCGGCCCGTACCCGAGGTCGAGGATCGCGTACGAGATCGCCGGGCGCAGGGCATACGAGATGATCTGCACCGACACCGCGTGCACCAGCAGCAGTCCGAGGGCGAGCCGCCCGGGCCGCGGCGTCAACGAGGAAAGACGTGTCCGTCGAACAGCTTTCGCGCTGTTCGTACAATCGCGGTCCGGCTCACCCGTTCCCCGTCCAGCTCGACCTCGACCTCCAGTGCACCGGTCGGATGCTCGATGCGCATCCGTGGACCGGCAGGCGGCACCGCCACCCCGGCCGCCACACTGTCTGGAAGGGCCGCGGCCACGGCGACACTTGCGGCGCCGAGCACCCCGATGGAGGCGTGCACGCGGTGTGGGATGAACGTGCGGGTCGCGACGATTCCTCCGGACCGCGGCGGCGACACGATGGTCAGCTTGGGCACGGTGAGATCGGTGACGTCCCCGAGGTTCATCCGCTTACCGGCGTCGAGCCGGATGCGCTCGAGGAGCTCGCGCAGCCGCTGATCGGCTTCCAGGTCGGCCGGCGACTCATCGCCTCGCACACCGAGATCCGATGCGCGCAGGACGACCGTCGGCATGCCGTTGTCGACACAGGTCACGGGTACCCCGGCGATCACGTCGGCCTGCTGTCCGGTCGGCAGCAGCGCGCCACAGCTCGACCCGGCGGTGTCCTCGAAGTCCAGCACGATCGCGTTCGCGGTGCCGGGAACCCCGTCGATCGCGGTGGTGCCCGCATACTCGACGGCCCGGCGAGGCGTCGGCACGTGCGCGATCGCCCTGCCTCCGGTGTTGGTCATCCGGATCGGTACCACGGTCTCGCCGTCTGCGGCGGCCAGCAGCCCCCGCTCGATCGCGAACGGACCGACCCCGGCGAGCAGGTTCCCGCAGTTCTGCCGGTCCGATACGGTCGCCTGGTCGACGCCGACCTGGAGGAACAGATAGTCGACGCCCGTCTCGCCCGCGGTGACCACCGCGACCTTGCTGGTCAGCGGATGCGCCCCGCCCACACCGTCGATCTGGCGTGGATCGGGTGAGCCCATGATCCGCAACAGCAGGTCGTCGCGTTCGGCGGGGTCGGCGGGCAGGTCCTCGGCGAGGAAGTAGGCCCCCTTCGAGGTGCCGCCGCGCATCATCATGCACGCGATGCCGTCGCCGCTCATGCGACCGAGTTGGGTTGCTGGGCATGGACCTCGTGCATCGCGGCCACCACGCTGTTGAGGTGTGCCGACATCGCCCGCTCGGCCGCGGCCGGGTCCCGGCGGCCGATCGCGGCGATGATCTCCAGGTGCTCGCCGAGCGAGACGGCGGGCCGGCCCGGCTTCATCGCCAGCGCGAACTGCTGGCGCACACTCTGCGCGCGCAGCCGCTCGATCAGCGACAGCGCCGTGCTCTGGCCGCTGATCTGGTGGATGCGTGCATGCAGCTCACGGTTTTTCGCCGAATAGCCGCCGAGGTCTCCCCCGGCCACCGCCCGTTCCATCGCCGCTCCGATCGCGTCGAGTTCGGCGATCTCGTCGTCGCTCACGACGGCGGCCGCCTTACCGGCGCACAGACTTTCCAGGGCGCGGCGTACCTCGGCGATCTCGATCGCCTCGTCGAACGAGATGACCCGCACCCGGGCGCCACGATTCTGTTCCCGCTCGACGAGCCCCTGCACGGTGAGCTCGCCCAGCGCATTGCGCACCGCGGCCCGCGATGCGCCGAACTGTTCGGCGAGGTCGGCCTCGACCAGCCGTTGGTTGGGCACGAGTTCCCCCCTGAGGATGAGTGCACGAATCTGTTCAGCGACGCCCATGTCAGCCCGTGTAACCGAAGATCTGCCGCCACGTGTTCGCATCGGGCTCAAGGTTCTTCAGGGATTCGTCGATCGTGGCGCGGTGCAGGAATCCGGTGTCGGCGGCGGGCAGCTCGATATCGCCGATCGTCGGGTTGGGCATGTTCTTGTGCACCGGGTAGTCCCCGATCGAGGCCGCCAGCTCCTGCCCGGACGCCGAGAGCAGCCAGTTGACGAATACCGCTGCCGCGTTGGCGTGTTCGGTCTTGGCGGCCCGGCCCAGGTAGAACGGGTAGGCCGCGGCGCCCTCCTCCGGGGTGGCGATGGTGATCGGCGCGCCCTCCAGCGTGGAGGCGTAGGCCGTGGCGATCGGGACCGGACCCGCCGCGATCTCGCCCCGGGCCAGCGAATCGGTCAGTGCGGCAGAGGAATCGAAGATCCGCGGACGGTTCGCGGCGTATCCCTTGAGATAGTCGGGCCCGAGCGTGCCGAGCTGGAACCGGGTCAGCGCCGTCGTCGACCCGCCCGCGCCGACCTGCACGATGCCGAGCTTTCCGGACCACTTCGGGTCCAGCAGATCACTCCAGTTCTTCGGGGCGTCCGGCTCGGCGACCACCTGGTTGTTGTAGCCGAAGCTGTAGATGCGGTCGTAGCTGTTGTAGTAGAGCCCCTTGTCGTAGGTGGCGTCGGGATCGAGTGCGTCGGCGATGCCCTGGCCGATCGGGGTGGGCTGGAACGCCCCCGAGTCGGCGATACCGACGATCAGGTCCTCGCCGGAGATCCGGATGACGTCAGCGCCGAGCTTGCCCGCGGCCTGCTCGCTGAGAATGCGCTCGCTGAGCCGGTTGGGGGCCAGGCGCACGATCTCGACGTCGATGCCGGTCGCCTCGGTGAAGGCGTCCGCGGCCTGCCGCTCGGACTGCTCGCTGCCGCCGGTGTAGAACACCAGGCTGCCTTCCTGCTGCGCCTTCTGGTACACGTCGGCGGTGGCGATGACCTCGCCGTCGATGATCAGGTCGCCGTTCTCGGCGGTCTCGGCCGAGCCGCTCCCGCCGCCGCCCGAGCAGCCCGCCAGGACGAGCCCGACGGCCGCGACCGCCGCGACCGCAAGGCGCCTCATTCCGATGCGCATGATCTTCTCCTTCGTGATTCAGTGGGCGTTCTTGGTGTCGGCGCCGAACCGCCTCGCCAGATAGGCGAGCGCGAAGATGACGACGCAGTACACCAGGCTGGTGGCGGCGCTGCGCTGCATGATGCCGTTCTCGAAATCGTCGAAGATGACGATCGACAGCAGCCGGGTGTCGGTGGTGAACAGGAACAACGGCACCGTCAGCTCCCGCATCGAAAGCATCAGCAGCAGTAGGAAGGTCGAGGTGAGCGGGACGCGCAGCAGCGGTGCCGTTACCCGCCACACCGCCCGTGGCCGATTGGCGCCGTGCATGACCGCGCTGTCCTCCAGATCCTTGTGGATCTGCAGGATCGATGACGACGCGCCCTGGTACCCCTGCGGCATCTGCGCCGCCGCGAAGGCGATCACCATCACCAGCAACGTGCCGTATACCGGTATCGGCAGCATCAGCCAGGTCCAGAGCAGGCCGAGGCCGAGGACGATGGCCGGCACCGCGAGCGGCAACATGCTGAGATAGCCGAGCCCTTCCCGGCCGGGCAGTGTCGTCCGGTTCACCACGTAGGACACGATGAACGCGAGCACGGTTCCGACTACCGCCGCGGCCACCGCCACGATCACCGAGTTCCCGGTCGCCCGGGCCACCACCTCGCTGGTGACCGCATCGGTGATCGCCTCGAGCCCCATCCGGCCGTTGGTGAACGCACCGATGATGCTGTTGACGTAGGGAGATTCGTGCAGGGCCACGAACAGCAGGGCGAGCAGCGGCAGGACGGTGGACAGGACGAAGTAGCCCAATCCGATCAGCAGTGCGGGCGTCCGGAACCCGCCGAGGTCGAACTTGCCGAGCTTCATGCCCTTGCCGGCCACCGTGGTGAAGGACCGCCTGGCGACCACCCGCCGCTGCAGCGCGGTCACCGCGAGCACGATGACGACCAGGGTGATCGCCACGGCCGCGGCCTCGTTGCCGCGGGATGGTGCGGAGTTCATCAGCCGGAAGATGTAGGTGGGCAGGGTGTCCAGGCGCCCGCCGCTGGTGATCTGGGCGACCGGGAAGTTCTCCACCGTGAGGACGAAGATCAGGATCGCCGCACCGAGCAGGGCCGGCGTGGCCAGTGGAACCGTCACCGAACGCAATACGGTGAAGGGCTTGGCGCCGTGGGTGCGGGCGGCCTCCTCCAGGTCCGGGTTCATCAGGCTGAACGCCGAGTGGGTGAGCAGGAACGCGTACGGCGCGTAGTACAGCGCGAGTACGAAGATCAGCCCGCCGATGTTGTAGATGTTGACGATGTCGGGCAGGTTGAGGTCCCTGGCGAAGACGTTGAGCAGACCGGCATTCGGGCCGCCGAGCAGCGACCAGGCCAGCGCGCCGACGTAGGAGGGCAGGAACATCGGCACCAGGCCGATGAAGTAGAGGAAGCGCGCTCCCCGCACATTCGTGCGGGCGCTGACGAAGGCCAGGAAACCTCCGATGGCCAGGGCCAGCACCGATGAGCCGATACCGATCAGCAGCGAATTCAGCGCTGCCTGACGGGCTCCCGGGCCGAACACGGCGGCGAAGTTGTCGAACGTCAACGAGGACAGGTCGATGTTGCCCGGCCGCGGTGTGGTGGTGGTGAACGCGGACAGCACCACCAGCGCGACCGGTAGCACGATGAGGATGGCCAGGATCGCGTACAGCGCGATCGGCAGCAGCGACCGGCGCAGCCTCGGGGCACCGCGCCGCGGGCTGGTCTCCCGCGGCGGCGCGGGAGCGTCGATCGTCGCGGTCATGAGGCGGCTTTCGCCGGTGTGGCCCGCGGTGCCGCCGTGGTTTGCCCCACCTCCTGGGGCAGCACCTGAACGGCGTCGGCCGGTATCCCGATCCGCACGGTGTCACCCGGCGCGGCGGCCAACTGCCGGTGCTTACCACCGATGATCTCCAGTTCGGTGTTCTCGGCGATGCTCACCCGGTAGGTCGCGCTGGCGCCGAGGAACTCCTTGGTCAGCAGCGTGGCCTCGAGCACGTTCATGCCCGCGTCCAGATCGTCGCCGACGGCGATGTCCTCCCCGCGGATGCAGGCTTTGAGGTCGCCGGACCCGTCGTAGGGCGCCACCCGCAGCGTGACCGCGCTGTCGGTGATCCGCACCCCCGTCGAATCCAGCGCCTGCACCGGCAGAATGTTGCCCACCCCGAGGAAATCCGCGATGGCCGCGCTCAGCGGCTTGGCGTAGATCTCGTTGGGCCTGCCGATCTGCACGATGCGCCCGTGCTGCATCATCGCGATCCGGTCGGCCAGCGCCAGCGCCTCCTCCTGATCGTGCGTGACGTACACCGAGGTGAGGCCGAGCCGGGACTGCAGCGCGCGCAGGTCGCCGCGCAGCCGGTGACGCAGCCGGGCGTCGAGGTTGGACAGCGGTTCGTCGAGCAGCATCACCGACGGCTCCATGACGACGCTGCGGGCCAGCGCCACGCGCTGCATCTGGCCGCCCGACAGCGCGCTCGCCCCGCGGTCGGCGAAGCTTTCCAGGCCGACGAGTTCGAGGGTCTCACGCACCCGGGTGGCGATGTCGGCCTTGGCCACCCGCTGCATCGTCAGGGGGAAGGCCACGTTCTCGAACACGGTCATATGCGGCCAGATCGCGTAGGACTGGAAGACCATGCCGATATTGCGTTTGTGCGGTGGGCGGTCGATGTTGCGTTCGCCGTCGAAGAGCACGTCGCCGCCGATGCCGATGCGTCCCGCGCTCGGCCGCTCGAGGCCGGCGATGCAGCGCATGGTGCTGGTCTTGCCGCAGCCGGATTCGCCGAGCAGGACCAGTGATTCGCCGTCGCCGACCGTGAGGTCGAGGTCGCGTACGGCCACCGCCTGCCCGTAGCGCAGGGTCAGGCCTTCGACGCGGATGTCCATATCAGGTGTTCCCTTCGTCCTCGGCGCGGAAGCCGTAGAGGTCGTAGGAGATATGGCCGTCGAGGTATTTGGCCCGTGATGCGGCCTCCTTGGCCTCGCGGGCCTTGGCGAGTTCGACGGCTCGGCGTGCCTCGTCGGCGGGGACCACCGCGGCGCCGTCGGAGTCGAGGATCACGATGTCGCCGGTGCGGATCGTGGCCCCGCCGATCTCGACGTCGGCATCCACTTCCCCGCGGGTGTCCTTGGTCGCCCCGCGGACCCTGATCCACCGGGTCCAGATGGGCAGCCCCATCTTTCGCAGTTCCTCGGCATCCCGAATCGACGCGTCGACCAGGATCCCCGCGGCACCCCGCGCACGGATCTGGGTGACCAGCAGGTCGCCGATCAGCGCCACCGGTGCCGCCTCGGGCATCGTGAGCACGGCGATCTCACCGGGCCGCAGGCTCGCGACGAGTTCGTGGACGCCCCGGTTGTCGTTCTGCGCGCAGCGCACGGTGCGGGCCGGTCCGGCCGCGCGACTGCCGGGGATGAGCTGGATGAACTCGGCGTCGATGAGGCCCTGTCTGCCTCGGGCCTCGTATACCGTCGCCACCCCGGACCGGCCGAGTTCGTCGACGACGTCGGCGTCGATTGCCACCTCGGTCATAGCGTCTCCACCACGTTGGGCACCAGCCGCTGGAACGCCTCTGCCTGCCGGATCTGTTTGCGCCCGGTCACCTTTCGGGCATGGTTGCCACGGTGTTCGGCGCGCTCGGTGTAGTACTGCTGCAGGTAGGACTGTGCCTGCATGGCGGCCATCGCCTTGCGCTTCAGTTCGAACACGTCGGTGATGTCGACGAACACACTGGGCAGGAACCCGCACAGCTCGGGCTGGTGGGGTTCGAAGACCAGGAACTCGCTGGGCGGTGCGGTGCGGAATCCGGCCTCGACGACCGCACCCGCGGTGAGCAGGCGGGCCTTGGAGACCGCCACATTCGCGACCGGATGGTCGGGGTTGAACGGATCCTTGTCGGGGTGGGTGAGCACGACGTGCGGGGCGAAATCGCGCATGAGCTCGGCCAGCCGGTCGATCGCCTCCGGACCGACCTCCAGCGGGTAGTCCCCGAGATCGAAGCACTCGAACGTGGCGCCGACGGTTTCGGCGGCCTCGGTCGCCTCGGCGTGCCGGTGCCGCTTGACGTTGTCGACGGTCTGGCCCGGCTCTTTCCACAGCTCACCGGATTCGCCGCGCTCGCCGTACGAGAGCGCGACGACCCTGGCCTCACCACCGGCCGCCGTGTGCTTGGCGATGGCACCGGCTGAGCGCCAGACGAAGTCGGCACTGTGTGCGCCGACCACGAGCAGCCGTTTGGCTTCTACTTCACTCACGAGGGGTTCTCTCCTTGTCGTCGGGCCTTGTCGTCGGGCCTTGTCGTCAGACGTTCGCGCGGTCCAGGCTGGCGAGCCAGGACCGGGCGGCCTGCATGGTCCAGGTGGGTTGGTCGATACTGTCCAGGTAGTCGCGGGCATCGGTGACCTCGTGCACCCGGCGGGCGGCGTGTTCGCGGGATCCGTCGATGAGCCGGTCGATGAGGGCGTGCGGGTCACCGGCGAGTTCGGCCGCAATCTGCTCGCGCAGCCACGGCGCGCATCCGGCGGCCTCGGCCGCACCGACGCTCTCCAGCACCGCGGCGGCCATCCCCTTCATGAAGACACTGCGGATCAGCTTGCGGGCGGCGGCATCTCCCGGCTCGCCTGCGATGGATTCGACGGACGCTCCGGTGGCCGCGAACAGGCTCGCGAACGCGTCGGCGCCAGGCCCGCTCGCCATCAGCGGGGTGCGGACACCGGCCCGCGGCACCGGTGCGAGGACCGCGACGTCGACGAAGTGCACCCCACGTGCCGCCGCGGCGGCACCGAGTCGGCGTTTGAGTTCGGGCCCGCCGGTGTTGAAGTCGGCGATCGTCGCGCCGGGTTCGAGGTGGGCCAGCACGGCCTCGGTGACCCCCTGCGCCGCGGTCGCGCCAACGAGGGTGATGACGAGCTCGACGCCGGCCAGCGCATCCTCGAGCCGCCCGGGCTGAGCGATTCCGGTTTCGTCGAGCCGCGCGAACGGGTCGTAGCCGCTGACCTCGAATCCGCAGTCGCGCAGTCCGCGCGCATACAGCGCACCGGCCTCCCCGAGTCCGACAACGGCGACCTTCGGCATATGTCCTCGCTCCACATCCTCAGCAACTGTGACCGGAGCCACCGTACAAGATTGGCGACAATTTAGTCAACGACTTTGCTGACGATTTAATCGACTATGGTTCGCACGGTCGGTCCGATAGCTCACGACAAAAAGCGGGGCCCCGAGGGGCCCCGCTGTGATGGAAGGTGTCGAGCCTCAGCCCAGCTTGCGCAGCCGCGGCTCCAGGTCGGATTTGAACAGGTCGAGGAAGCGGCGCTGATCGTGCCCGGGGGCATGGAACACCAGGTGGTTGAGGCCCCAGTCGACATAGTCCTTGACCTTGGCCACCGCCTCGTCGGGGTCCGAGGCCACGATCCAGCGCTTGGCCACCTGTTCGATCGGCAGCGCGTCGGCGGCCTTCTCCATCTCGATCGGGTCGTCGATGCTGTGCTTCTGCTCGGCGGTCAACGACAGCGGCGCCCAGAACCGGGTGTTCTCCAGCGCGAGTTTCGGATCGGTGTCATAGGAGATCTTGATCTCGATCATCGCGTCGACGTCGTCGGGGTTCTTGCCCGCGGCCTCGGCGCCCTCACGCATCGCGGGCATGAGCTTGTCCTTGTAGAGCTCCTCACCCTTGCCGGACGTGCAGATGAACCCGTCACCGGCCCGGCCCGCGTACTTGGCCACCTGGGGCCCGCCCGCGGCGACATAGATCGGGATGCCGCCTTCCGGCACGTCGTAGATCGAGGCGCCCTTGGTCTTGTAGTAGTCGCCGTCGAAGTCGACCCGGTCGCCGAGCCACAGCTCGCGCATCAACCGGACGGATTCGCGTAGGCGGGCATACCGTTCCTTGAACTCCGGCCACTCCCCCTCGTAGCCGGTGGCGATCTCGTTGAGCGCCTCGCCGGTGCCGATCCCGAGGAAAACCCGGTCCGGATACAGGCAGCCCATGGTCGCGAACGCCTGCGCGATGACGGCGGGGTTGTACCGGAAGGTCGGCGTCAGCACCGACGTCCCGAGGGTCAACCGCTCGGTGCGCTCCCCGACCGCGGCCATCCATGCCAGCGACCACGGGGCGTGGCCGCCCTCGTGGCGCCACGGCTGGAAGTGGTCGCTGACCGTCGCGCTGTCCATGCCGGCCGCCTCCGCCGCGACCGCGAGCTCCACGAGCTCACGGGGAGCGAACTGTTCCGCCGATGCCTTGTACCCCAGTTTGAGTTCAGCCACGACTACGTTTCTACTCCGTTGCCTCCTGGCGGGCGAATGCGCGTGCTCGCCGGCAACCGGTGCGGGGGCCGACCCCGTGATCGGGGCTATTCCAGCACCTCTACGCCGTCGGGCAACTGCATCTTCGCGATCAATTCGGGCACGCATTCCAGAAACCCCCGTGCGACCGGGGACAACGGCCGGCCTTTCAACGCCAGCACCGCGACGGTACGTGTGGTTGCGGCGATCGGGATGCGGGCGATCCCCTCGATGCGGTATCCACCGAACTCCATCGCCGGCAGTGCGGAAACTCCGAATCCGTTGCTGACGAGCCCTCCCAGCATTCCCATGTTCGACACCTGTATGTGCTCCTCGATGGAAACCCCGAACTCATTCAGCCGCCGATCAATGATCGAGCGAACGCTCGTGCCAGAGCGCGCCGAGATCATCTGTTGACCATTGAAGTCTTCCCACTCGATCTCGTCGCGGGAACTCCATGGATGGTCGACAGGTGCGATGGCATAGAACTGCTCTCGCGCCAGTGGCACTATGTCGTACCTGCCCATCTCGACCACATCGGAGGCGAGAGCCACCTCGACGCCGCCACGGTCCAACTCGCTCAGCACATTCCGCGTCCACCCGTCCTCCACGCGAATCTCGACCTGCGGACGATCCCGGACGAATGCCGCCAGCAGGCCAGGTAACAACACCGACGCGTACGACACGATCGCACCTACCGAAAGTCGGCCGGCGCGGCCCGCAACGAAATGGCGGAAGCCGTCCAATCCGGAGACGAACGCCTCGGTCACCGGGCTGGAGATGCGCAGCAGTTCCACACCTTCGGGAGTCAGCGAAACGGATCGCGTACTGCGGCTGAGCAACTGGGCCCCAACCCCGGTTTCCAACTGCCGGATGCTTCTACTCAGCGCCGACTGCGACGTTCGCAGCCGCCTCGCCGCCTTGGTGAAGTTGGCGGTGTCTGCGACCACTTGAAACGCGCGGAGCTGCTGGAACGTGATCGACGGCAGCCAGTCGGCGGCGGGGTCGCGCGGAGCCATGTCCTCAACCATTCGCGCGATTATGCCGGAGAATGGTGTACTTGATGCATTAATTGCGGCATTTTATTGCGTTCAACGTATTGACCCTCCGTATTTCACGGCCATAGCGTCGGTGGTCACCGAAGGAGGATTCACAACACCATGCCAACCGGGAGCCTTACCTGGCACGATCTGACCGAGGGCGACCAGTTCGTCAGTGGCGGTCGGACGATCACCGAAGCCGACGTCGTCGGATTCGCCGGCCTGACCGGGGACAGTTCACCCGTCCACCTCGATCAGGAATTCGCGGCGAAAACAGACTTCGGACAACGGATCGCCCACGGTCTGCTCGGCCTGTCCTATGCCCACGGACTCATCATGGGCTCCGGCCTGTTTCGCGATTGCGCCCTCGCGTTCCTCGGCATGTCCGATTGGTCGTTC
This sequence comes from Mycobacterium sp. NPDC003449, assembly GCF_053588415.1. NCBI lineage: Bacteria > Bacillati > Actinomycetota > Actinomycetes > Mycobacteriales > Mycobacteriaceae > Mycobacterium > Mycobacterium sp. NPDC003449. The sequence goes on along the minus strand of NZ_JBSFPX010000056.1, from coordinate 15,255 downwards.
AAGGCCCCAATCCTGTTGGGCGACACGATCCATGTCGCGTATCGCATCACCGGTCTGCGCAGCCGACGCACCCGCTGCGACCAGGGCATCGCCACATTCGAAATCGAAGTACGAAATCAACACGACCACATCGTGCAGAGGGGCAGCAAAGCAATCCTGATGCGGATCACGGAACCGGAGAATCGATGACATCCCGCATGGTTTACCAGGGCGTTCGCATCCTGGACTTCACCCAGTTGGAGCAGGGCCCTTCTGGCACACAGGTACTGGCCGATTTCGGCGCCGAGGTAATCAAGGTCGAGCGGCCCGGACACGGCGAGATCGGACGCGGTCAGCGCAAGCGGGTCAATGGCTGGAGCCCGCATTGGGCGGCCAACAACCGCAACAAGCGCAGCCTTACCCTCAATATCAAGGATCCCGCCGCGCGCCCGATCCTCGACGAACTCGTGCGGCGCTCGGACATCGTGGTCAGCAATTTCCGTCCGGGCGTGATGGAAAAGCTCGGCCTGGGACACGACGATCTCACGAAGATCAACCCTCGGATCATCTCCGCGTACGCCTCGGGCTACGGACGCACCGGACCGTATGTTCATCGACGCGGTCAAGATCTCGCGGCCCAGGCGATCGGTGGCATCATCGCCCTGACCGGCACGCCGGAACAGCCCACCCCGGTCGGCACGTACATCGTCGACTATGTCGCGGCAATGCATCTCGCCCAAGGCCTGATGCTCGCACTCGCCGCCAGGGAACGGACCGGAAAAGGTCAGGTCGTCGACACCGCGCTGCTCAACTCCTCGATCGCGATACATCTGCAGGAAGCCAGTGAGTTCCTGAACACCGGAATGCCCTTCCCCCGTTCATCGGCGGGAATCGCCCACACGGGCTCGACCGGTCTGTACGGCATCTACCGAGGTTCCGATGAAAAATGGTTCGTCCTCGTCGCCGACGTCTTCGTAGACGAACCCTGGGCGCGGATCTGCCGCGCATTCGAGGCAACCGAGGCCGAGCAGTCCAATCCGGTGATGGCGTCGATCGAATCGATGCAAGCAGATCCGGACGCCTCACACGAGGCCATCCAGGTGTTGGCGGCTCGATTCACGCGTGACGATTGCCTGGCCCGATTGGAGTCCGAAGACCTCCTGAGCGCACCGGTGAACGCCTACGCCGACGTGTTCGCAGATCCTCAAGTGGAGCACAACGACATGGTGCTCAACCTCGAGCATCCCGTCGCCGGCCCGATGCGACTGGTGGGGATGCCGGTCAAGCTCAGTGACACCCCCGGCACCGTGCGCCTGCTGCCGCCGATGCTCGGTGAGCACAATCGGGAGATTCTCGACGAACTCGGTGTGCCCGAGCACCGGATCGAAGCTCTACGGGCTTCGGGAGCGATCGGTCACGAGACAACCGAATCGACATCGACATGGTGAGGCCGGGAGACGTCGTCATCGTGACGGGTGCGACGGGAGGGATCGGCCGGGCAATCGCAAGAGCAATCGCCGACCAAGGTGGGCGTGTCGTTCTTGCCTGTCACCCAGCCGAACTCGGTGACGGCGAGTCGCTCGCCCGGTCCCTGCCGCCGGCGTTGGCGCTGCCGGTGGAGCTCACCGAACCCGACTCGGTCCAAATGTTCTCCCACGCGGCCTTGGATGGATTCGGCCAGATCGACGGTCTGGTGAACAACGCGGGAATACTTGCCGAGAAGCATTTTTCGGACCTCGACGAGGACTCGTGGTCGCGCGTCCTGGACATCAACCTGACGGGTACGTACCGGATGATCCGGGCACTACGACAATCGTTGGCAGCCAGTGGTCGCGGATCGATCGTCAACATGGCCTCGCAGCTCGCATATACCGGCGCACCCAACGTCGTCGCATACACCGCCTCAAAGGCCGGTCTGCTCGGACTTACCCGGGCACTCGCACACGACCTGGCACCGGATATTCGGGTCAACGCAGTGGCACCAGGGCCGATCGAGTCGCCCATGAACACCCCGTACATGGGCGACGCGACTTGGGTTGAACGCAAGGTCGGAAAATCGGTCATGCGCCGATTCGGCACCGCAGAAGAAGTCGCCGCCGCGGTGCTGTTTCTGCTCGGCCCCGAGGCCTCCTACTTCACCGGCCAGACACTGTCACCCAACGGCGGCGGCGTCATGCCCTAGGACGCCTCATTTCTCCCTGCCCTCCCGCTCAACGACGAGAAAGTCCCATGACAGAAGCAACCGCGCGTTCCGCCACATCGGAGCAACAAGAACGTAAGGACGTGCGCCGTGTCGTCACCGCCGGCGTCATCGGCCAACTCGTCGAGTACTACGACTACGGCCTGTACGCACTGCTCGCCGTCCACATCGGCAGAACCTTCTTCCCCGAGGCGAGCGACGGAGCACAACTGCTGGCCGCCTTCGCGATCTTCGGCGTCGGCTTTCTCGCTCGACCGCTCGGCGGCGTCATCCTCGGGCCGCTGGGGGACCGGATCGGCCGCCGGGCGATCCTGATTCGATCCCTCGTCATCATGACGGTCTGTACCGTCCTCGTCGGCCTCACGCCGTCGGCCGAAGCCATCGGCATCGCAGCGCCCATCATCGTCGTCCTCCTTCGACTCGGTCAGGCGTTCTCAGCCGGAGGCGAATTCATCTCCGCCGCAACATACGTGAACGAGCACGCACCCGTTGGCCGGCGCGGACTCTACTCCTGCCTGCTACAGGCCGGATCTGCGGCGGCATTCCTGCTCGGCAACCTCGTTGTCTGGTTGACCGAGGTGATCGCCGGCCCTGAGGTGGTTGCCGACTGGGCCTGGCGGGTTCCTTTCCTGCTGGCGCTGCCCATCGGCATCATCGGCCTGTACGTGCGTCTTCAGCTCGAAGAGAGCCCGGTGTTCGAAAATATGCGGCAGGCGGGCAACCTTGCGCGAACGCCGCTGCGCGATTCGATGCGCGGGCCCAACGGGAAAATATTCCTTCAAACCATTGGCTTGTCAGCGTTCCTCTTCGTCTCGACATACACGTTCCTCGCCTACTTGCCGTCACTGCTGACCGCCGACGGCTATGCCCCGGGTGAGGTTACAATGCTGGTGGTCATTGCCAACTCCGCCAACGTGATCTTCTTCCCTCTCGTCGGTCTGCTATCCGAGCGCACGGGCCGCAAGCGAATCTGTATCGCAGGCGCGGTCTTCATGATCGTCATGAGTTGGCCCTTGCTGACCCTGCTGGGGTCCGGGCACGTTCCGACTGCGATCATCTGTGTGATCGTGATGGCCTTCGGCGTCTCTCTGGTAGTCGGTCCGCCCGCCGCGCTGTTCGTCGAGTTCATTCCGGCGGCTGTACGCATGAGCACTTTTGGTCTGGCCTACAACCTGGGCGCTGCGATCTTCGGCGGCACGGTTGTCTATATCGCCGGATTCCTGCGCGATGCGACAGGGTCGCCAGCGGCGCCCGCATATTCTCTCATCGTCGCCTCGTTGATCAGCCTCGCAACTCTTCTCACCATCAAGCAATATCGCCGCGTCGGGGAGTCCGTGCAGTGAAGAAGTCACCCGCGATGAATGTCTTCGTTGCCATCTCTCGATACCTGGTCCCTATCGCTGACGTCGAATTGGCACTGCCCGAGCATGCGCGCTGGGTTGCGAAGGGATACGCGGCTGGGAAGATCCTGGTGTCCGGTCGGCAATCACCGGCCAACGGCGGAGTCACCGTCTTCGTCGAGCGGAGCCGCCAGCACGCTGAAGCGCTTGTTGCCGAAGACCCGTTCAGCCGCAAAGGAATAGCAGAGTACACGATTGTCGAGTTCACCCCGAGTGAAGGAGACCGCCAATCCGCCGAATTCTCGCTCTTTCTCAACCGGCAGCCCGAATCTCTCTGAGGAGATCGGCGCCTCCTGCCACTCATCCGCCCAGCCAATACCGACAAAGAGGAGCTATTTGATGCACGAGGTCTTCACCGGAGTCATACCCGCGGCCGTCATGCCGTTCGATTCCGAATTCGGCATCGACGAACCGGACTTCCGCCGGCACCTCCGTCACCTCGCCGACACCGACGGCGTCACCGGCATCGCCGTGAACGGCGATGCCGGTGAGGTGCTCTCACTGAGTCGAGAAGAACAAGCTCAGGCCCTTCGTATCGCGGTTGACGAGGTCGGCGACACGGTCCGCATTCTTTGTGGCGTCTCCGATCCGAGCGTCGGCGCGGCGATCCGTACCGCCAAGACCGCAGAACAAGGAGGCGCACACGGGCTCCTCGTATTCCCCTCACAAACTTTCGCTTTCGGCGTGCAGAAGCGAAACGACGTCGTCCATGCCTACTACGGAGCCATCGCCAACGCGGTCAAACTGCCCATGGTGCTGTTCATCGACGCCGCAGGATCACCGAAAAATCTTTCCGCGCCACTGATCGGCGAGCTGTGCCGGGCCTACGACAACATCACCGGGATCAAAGACTGGTCCGTCAACATCCTCACTTATGAGGAGAACCTTCGGGCGATCCGTGCACTTCCGAGAAAAGCCTCGATACTGACCAGCTTCAGCCGGGCATTGTTGCCGACTCTGGCGCTCGGTGCCGACGGAATCCTCAGCGGGCACGGGGCAATGATCGCCGATCTGCAAGTAGAGCTCTTCCGAGCTGTGAACGCCGAGAATCTCGGCAGGGCCCGCCAGGTCGCCGACCGGATCCACAACCTGACCGAGGTGTTCTACGCCACCCCGGTGATCGATCAATTCAACAGGATGAAGGAGGCCCTCAAGTTCCTCGGGCGCATCGACAACGCCTACTCGCGGCCGCCGGTGGTACCCATCTCGGACGCCGAGCGACGCCGGATCACCGACGCGGTCGTGGCGGCAAAATTGCGGTGAGGCGGGAATTGGCACTCACCACCGATCGCTCGACAACCCCTCGTTAAGCTCGCGGCATGGCAGCAGCCCTCACCGCGATCACCGAGCACGTGCACTTCGCGCAGACCGACCTCGTCAACTGGACACTCGTGACCGACGGCGACGGCGTCCTGCTCATCGACGCCGGCTTCCCCGGCCAACGCGATGACGTGATCGACTCGGTGCGCCGGCTCGGGTTCGGGATCGGCGACATCAGGGCGGTGCTGTTGACCCACGCCCACATCGACCATTTCGGCACCGCCATCTGGCTCGCGAAAAACCATGGCACACCGGTGTTCTGCCACGCCGACGAGGTCGGGCACGCCAAGCGCGAGTATCTCGAGCAGGCGTCACCGGCCGATGTGATCAAGCACATCTGGCAACCACGCTGGCTCAAGTGGTCGGTCGCGATCAGCGCGAAGGGCGCGATGGACCACGCCGGCATCCCCACCGCGCAAGCGTTCGACGAGGCGGCCGGGCTGCCGGGCTCGCCGCGGGCCGTCCCGTCCCCCGGACATACCGGCGGGCACTGCTCGTTCATCGTCGACGGTGTGCTGGTGGGCGGCGACGCGCTCGTGACGGGCCATCCGGTGTCACGCCGGACCGGTCCGCAACTGTTGCCATCGGTGTTCAACCACGACGAGGCCCGCTGCGTGGCCAGCCTCGACATCCTGGGCCGGCTCGACACCACCATCCTGCTGCCCGGACACGGTCCGGTATGGCGCGGCCCGATCGCCCCGGCCGCCGAGCAGGCGGCGGCCCGGGCCCGCCCGATCCGGTCCGCTTGACGGCCCTGTCACTTAGTGACACAGTTGGTGTCACTAAGTGACGCGGCGGACGCCGGAACGGGGGTCAGAACATGGCGTGGAGCACCCGCGAGATCGCCGAACTGGCCGGGACCAGCCTGCGGGCGGTCCGGCACTATCACGACGTCGGATTGCTCGCCGAACCCGAACGCCGCAGCAATGGCTACAAGCAGTACGGCGTCGACCACCTGGTCCGGCTGGTGCGGATCAAACGTCTCGTCGAACTCGGATTCTCACTGCCGCAGATCGACTCGATGGGCACCGCCGATGATCACCCAGAGCCCGAACTACGGGCCCTCGATGCCGAGCTGGCCGCGATGATCGACCGGTTGCACTGTGCGCGCGCCGAATTGGGTACGATTCTGCGGCGGTCCACCCCGATCGACCTGCCCGCCGAGTTCGTCCCCGCTGCCGCCGCGGCCAGGTTGTCCGATGCCGACCGCCGCCTGCTCGTCGTGCTGAGCCGGGTTCTCGGCCCGCGCGGCCTGCGCGCCTATGCCGATCTTCTCGACGACGACGCCGATGAGCCCGAAGTATCGGCCTTCGACGACCTACCCGCCGACGCCGATGAGCGCACCCGCCGCCGCGCCGCCGAGCTCCTGGCAACCCACATCCTGGCCACCTGGGCCGCGCATCCCGGTCTGCGCGAGGCCATGACCGATGCCCCACGCGGAGAACGGTTCGCCCAGAAGGCCATCGCCGTCGCGCTGACCGATCTGTACAACCCGGCCCAGCTCGATGTGCTGCGCCGGGCCCGGCTGATCGTGCACGCCACCGCCGAGCCGGCCGCGAGCTGACCGGGCCCGACGGCTCAGCCGCCCAGCGCGGGAAATGCCAGTGGCGCCAGCCGGTATCCGGGCGGTTCGGTGCCGTGCAGGTGGCGAACGAAGTAGTCCCAGGTGCGCCGGAAGGCATAGTGCATCCGCCCGAGCAACGCATGCTCGGCGCCGGGAATCAGGATCAGGTCGAAGTCTTTGTCTTCCTTGATGAGTGCGTCGACCAGGCGCATGGTCTGGTAGGGGTGCGCATTGTCGTCGAGTTCGCCGTGGATCAGCAGCAGCTTGCCAACCAGGTTGGCGGCCAGGGGCACATTGGAGATCGCCCGCCTGCCCTCCTCGCTGAGGTCTCCGTGGTAGTGCTCGGCCCACATGGCCAGGTTCACCGTGTTGTCGTGGTTTCCGGACACCGCGACCGCGACCCGGTAGAAGTCGGGGTAGGCCAACACGGCCCTGGCCGCGGCGAAGGCGCCCGCGGACAGGCCGGTGATACCGACCCGCCCGGTGTCCAGCCAGGGGTGGCGCCGGCCCAGCTGACGGATCGCGGCGATGTGGTCGTCGAGGGCTCCGGCGTTGCCCATATCGCGGTAGGAGTGGTCGTGAAATGCCTTGCTGCGGCCCGCGGTTCCCCGGCCGTCCACCACGACCACGGCGAACCCGAGCGCCGCCAGCGCCTCCGGATAGCCGACGTGCGGCGAGTTGAACGCCGACCCGGCGTTGTAGATCTGCGGCCCGGGATAGATGTGTTCGACCACCGGGTAACGCCGCTTCGGGTCGAAACCATGTGGGCGCCAGAGCAGTCCGTAGATCGGGGTCTTACCGTCGGCGGCGGTGGTGCGGAACCGTTCTGGTGGGCTCCAGCCGAGGGCTTCCAGCGGGCCCGGGTCGGGGGACTCGAGCTCGACCAGTACCCGCCCGTCACCGTCGCGCACCACCGAGCGGGGCGGTCGACTCGGCGAGGAGGCCCGGTCGATGAGGTAACCACCCTCGGCCGGGCTCACCGCGTCGTGGTCGAGATCGTCATCGGTGAGCCGGGTGAATCCGGAACCGTCGAGGCCGATCCGGCAGAGCTGGCGGATGTAGGGGTCATGCTCGACGAGCCCGGCCGCGACGAACCACACCTGCCGTCGTTGTTCGTCGACCCACAGCACCTGGCGTACCGGCCACTGCCCCGTCGTCACCTGGGTGATCTGTTGCCCGTCGGCCGAATACAGGTAGAGGTGTCCCCAGCCGTCGCGCTGTGACCACCAGAGGATCTCGCCGGACTCCAGCACCCGTACCAGCGGCGGTTCGCCCAGTTGCGGCGTCGGGTCGACGCGCGTCGCACCGGTCTCGCTGATCAGGGTGGTGACCGCGCCGGTGACCGGGTCGAGGCGGCGCAACTCCAGGGTCCTGGCGTCGCGGGATTGGTTCAGGAAGTGCACCGCATCACCGGATTCACCGGTCCACCAGGCATATACGATCGCGGTGCCGTGCATGAGGATGTCGGGTTCGCCGCACTGACGGACCACGGTGCGCTCGGCGACGTCGAGCACGTTCCACGTCATGGTCGCCTGCGCCGGTTCACCGGGCATCGGGTAACGGGTCCGGTGCTCGACGGGCCGGCCACCGTCCGGCGGGGCGGATTCGACGAGCACCAGTTCGGGTAGCCCGCGCTGGTCGACGCGCTGTACCAGCAGCCGGGTCGAATCCGGCGACCACTGCACGACGAACGCCTGCGGCAGGCCGAGCGCCCGCATGAGGGCGTTGCCACCGGTCGCGTCGGCCAGTCCGCCGTATTCGAATGCCGGCTCGGCATCGTCGGTCAGCGCGAACTCCTGCGCACTGTCCCCTTGCCCGCGGTCACATTCCCCGGGTCGCTGCGCTCCTGCCCGCCGGACCCAGATGTTGCCGTCGCGGCGAAACGCGACCCAGGCCTTGTCGGGGGATTCGATCTCCCCTGGCGGCACCGGCAGGTCGCCTTCGACGCGCGTACACGTGCCATCGCGGTCCGACCACGTCCACCGGGATTCGAATGCGCTGAACCGGACCGGGCCATCCCCGTCCCCGAGGTCCACCGCGGTGATCGGCAGATCGTCGGCGGTCACCGCACGACCCGAGGCCGTCGACAGTGCGGCGGCCAGCCGGGCATGGTCGAATGCGTCGCGGCGGCTGCCCGTGGCCGGGTCGACCACGATGTAGCGGGTGCCCACCTGGTACCAGAATCGGGTGCCGCGCGAGAGCCATTGCGGTCGCAGCGAACTGCCGGGCACCCGCCGCGCCCGGTGGGGGGCGAGCATCTGCTCGGCGCGGGCATAGTCGGCGTCGGTCAAGGTTCGGGTGGTGTCGTCGGGCGTCACGAGTCCCATGCAACACCGTGCCGCAGCGGCACAGTCAAGCGAGTTTGACTCGGCCGTAACGGCACAGCCTTTCGTGGGGTCATGTCACCGGTCGCCGTCGCCTATCTGTGCTCGCATTTCCTGAGCGTCCTCGGAAACGGGCTCCTCGCCGTGGCGTTGCCGTTGATCGTGCTGCGGGCCACCGGTAGTCCGCTGAGCATGGGGGCGGTCTCGACGGCGACCGCGGTGCCCGCCCTGCTCGTCGGGCTGTGCGCCGGCGTCGTGATCGACCGGGTCAACCGTCGGAACTGCTCGATCCTGTCCGACGTGGTGTCGGCCGGCGCAGTGGCCGCCATCCCGGTGGTCGACCAGCTCTGGGGACTGACCATGGCCTGGTTGGTCGGGCTCGCGGTCGTCGGCTCGTTCGGTGACGTCCCCGGCATCACCGCGCGGCAGGTGATGGTGCAGGCGGTGGCCCGCCACGCCGCGATCCCGCTGGAGCGCCTGGTCGGGTTGCGGCAGTCGATGACCTCGACAGCGCTGGTCATCGGGCCCGCGACCGCCGGGGCGCTGATGTCGCTGTTCGACAGCAGCGCGGTGCTCTTCGCCACGGCGGCGACCTCGGCCGCGGCCGCCCTCGTCACCGCGGCCATGCCGCGCCGGCTCGGCGTCGTCGAGACGTCGCGCGCACGGCCGGACCCACCGTGGACGCAGCTGGCGGCGGGCGCCGGGGTGCTGCGCCGCAGCAGGCTGCTGGCCGGCCTGGTGGCCCTGACGGTCGGGCTGGCGATCGCGATCGGCGGGCTGCAGGGCATGGTGCTGCCGCTGTACTTCAGCCTGCTCTCCCGCCCCGACCTGCTCGGTTTGGTGCTGACCGCGCTGGCCGTCGGGATGTTGTGCGGCACGGCGGTTTTCGCGGCATTCGGGGCACGGTGGTCGAGGCGATTCTGGATGACGGGCGCGCTGATCGGGACGACAGCGGGATTCCTGCTGATGGCCACGTTGGCCTCGCCATGGGTGGTGTTCGCCGGCGCGGCGCTGTTCGGCATCGCCAACTCGGCGTTGGGGGCCGTGGTGGGGGTGCTGCAGGCGGAGCGGATCGCCGATGCGGTTCGCGGCCGGGTCCTGAGCCTGCAGAACGCCAGCCTGCAGCTGGCTGCCCCCGCCGGCATCGGACTGTGCGGGGTCGTCGCCGAATACGGCTCGCCGGTGGCCGCCGGGGTCGCCGTGTTTGCGGTCTGGCTGGGCATCGCCGCCACCCTGGTGCTGACCCGGGCGTTGACCGACATCGAACCGGCGCCGGCGGATCGGGTTAGCTGAGCACCTTGTAGCCAAGCAGGAACAATGCCGTCAGGCACAGCCCGCAGGCCAGCACGATGGTCGGCATCAGCACCATCTGATCGAGTTCGTCGGGGTCGAACACCTCATCGTCGTCGACCGCCCCGAAGAACACCCTGGCCACCGCCGTGCGCCGGAACGCATGCATGCGCGCGCGCGTGACCTCGGAGTTCTCCCTGCGGCCGATGAACATCCGCAACGCCACCCCGGTGCCGAACACCAGCACCGAGGCTGCCAGCAGCAGCCATCCCACCAACACCTGCAAGCTCGGCAAACGCACCCCCAGCCGGTGCCGTCCTGGCACCTGGAGCAAGCCTATCGCCAGTTGCTGTCAGAGACCCCAGCGCTTCGCGATCAGTTCGTGTGATCGCAACCGATCCTCCTGGCGATGTGTGACCGAGGTGATAACGAGTTCATCGGCCCCGCTGAGCCGCTGCAACGCCGTCAACCGGTCGGCCACCTGATCCGGATCTCCCACGAATTGGGTCGCGGTGCGATCTCTCACGACGTCGAGTTGTTCGGCGGTCAGCGGCGGGCAGTCGGCCGGGTCCGGGTAGGGCACGGCCCCGTCGCCGGCCCGGATCGAGTACACCCAGTGGCCGTAGCTCGACGCGAGGTGACGCGCCGTCGGTTCGTCGTCGGCGACCACCACATCGGCCGAAACCACCACATACGGTGCGGACAGGTACTCAGACGGGGTGAACCCGCTGCGGTAGACCTCGATCGCCTCCAGCGCGGTCGCCGGGGTGATGTGGTAGCTCGCGACGAACGGCAGGCCTCGGGCAGCCGCGACACGCGCGCTCTGCCCCTTACTGCTGCCGAACACCCACGGCGTCAGGCCGCTGCCCGCACCGGGGACCGCCGTCCCGACCTGGTATGACCCGCCCAGCATAGCCAGGATGTCGTCGACCTGATCGGCGAAATCCGGTGCGACGGCCTCGGGTTGCTGCAGTGCCGCCGCGCGGGCCCGCAGCCGCGGATTGCGCAGGAGCGCCGCGATGTCGAACGGGGCCGGGATGACCACGCCGTCGACCTCATGCCAGTCCCGGACGGGTCTGGGTGCGGCGGGCTGCTTCCGCGCCGCCTCGGCCCGCTTCTGCCCGGAACGGCCCACGCCCAGGTCGATGCGGCCCGGATGGAAGGCCGCCAGAGTGCCGAAACTCTCGGCCACCGCGACCGCGGTGGTGTGGCCGAGCTGCACCGCCGCGGTACCCACCCGGATCCGGTCGGTGGCCGACGCGATTTGCCCGACCAGCACCGCCGGCGCCGAACTCGCCACGGCGACGAAATGGTGCTCGGCCACCCAATACCGCTGGTAGCCCCACTGCTCGGCGTGCCGGGCCAGGTCGACGGTATTGCGCAGGGCGGTGGCGGCGTCGCTGCCCGCACTGATCGGGGCGAGGTCGAGGATCGACAATGGGATCGTGCTCATCGCAGCACCTTCTCGAATGCGATCGGGAAAACGGTGTCGCCACCTTCCGCGGGTAACGGAACGTCCAACCGGGTGTATTCCGCCGACGCATAGAGCGCCTCGGCCTCGGGCTGTAGGTGACCCGTGGTCAGGTAGATGCGCCGGTACCCGCGGCCGGCGATCTCGGTCTCCAGGTGGGCCAGCAGCACCTTGGCCAATCCGCGCCTGCGGTGGCCGCTGTCGGTCCAGATGCGTTTGAGCTCGGCCGTGTCGTCGTCGAACCGCTGGAACGCCCCGCCGGTGACCGCGACCCCGTCGAGCAACCCGATGAACAGGCCACCGTCAGGCGGGGAGAACACCCGGGCCGGCTGACCGAGCAGCCAGTTCATCACGAGTTCGGGGGTGCCGCCGTATCGGTCCGAGTACTCGACCGCGAGCTCGGCGAGCAGCGGTCCGGCCAGTGGATCGTCCTGGCCGACCGCGACGAACTGAACGGACCCGGTCATCACCACCGTTTCTATACCCACGGCAGGTTCAACGCCTATCGGTCCGCCGCATGCCCTGACAGACTCAACATGATTTGAAATCCGCCGTGGATCGCGGCCGGTTTCCCGCGCCTGCTGTAACGGCCGGGCCTCGCCGCGACACCACCTGCCCGTCCCGGACACCTGGAGTGGAGGAAGTCATGGCCGACAAAGAGTTCGACGTGATCGTCATCGGAGGCGGTCCCGGCGGCGAGACCACCGCGAAGTTCCTGGCCTCGGCGAACCTCTCGGTGGCGCTCGTCGAGGACCGCCTGATCGGCGGGGAGTGCCACTACTGGGCCTGCAACCCGACCAAGACGTTGCTGCGCCCGATCGAGGTTCTCGGCCTGGCGAAGGCGGTCCCCGGGGTGCGGGAAGCCGTATCCGCCGACCGCCCGGACGTTGCGGCCGTGCTGGCCAAGCGTGATGTGATCATCAACCATCTGTCCGACCAGGCTTTCACCACGGCGTTGGGGCAGGCCGGAATCACCGTGCTGCACGGCTTCGGCAGGCTGAGCGGCGAACGCACCGTGCGGGTGGCCGGTAACGACGGCACCGAGGACGTCCTGACCGCGCGGCACGCGGTCGTCCTGGTCACCGGCACCCGCCCCGACATACCCGCGGTTCCCGGTCTGGCCGAGGCGCACCCGTGGACCAACCGCGAGGTGGCGACGATGACCGGGGTGCCGCCGCGCACGCTGGTGGTGGGCGGTGGTGTCGTCGGCGTCGAGTTCGCGACGATTCTCGCCGGTCTGGGGTCCGCGGTGACGCTCCTGGTGCGCGGAGACTCGGTGCTGCGCAACTTCGAACCCGAGGCGCGTCAGCTGGTCGAGCGGTCGCTGCGCGGCGAAGGCGTCCAGATTCACCTCAAGACCGAGCTGTCGGCGGTTTCCCGGCCCGCACCCGGTGAACCGGTCACCGCGACGTTCAACGGTCAGACCATCGAAGTGGACGAGCTCGTGATCGCCACCGGACGGCGGGTCAACACCGACGACATCGGGCTGGAAGCGGTCGGTCTGCCCGCCGGCGAGTTCGTCGCCGTCAACGATCACCTCCAGGCCCGTGGTGTCGAGGGTGGCTGGCTGTACGCCCTCGGCGACACCACGGGGCGCGCGCTGCTGTCGCATATTTCGCAGTATCATGCCCGCGTTGTGGCCGACGTGATCACGGCCAGGGCCGAGGGGCGGCAGCTGGGCGACGACGATCTGGTCGCACGCGATACCGGCAACCTCGCCCAGGTCGTCTTCACCAGTCCACAGGTCGTGGCGGTGGGGCGCACCGAAAGCCAGGCCGTGGCCGACGGATTCACCGTCCGGACGCGCACGGCGCGCTACCCCGAGACGGTGCCGCAGTTGGAGCTGTACCGGGACGGCTTCGACGGCTGGGCCAAGCTGGTCATCGACGCCGAGACCAATACGCTGCTGGGCGCGACGTTCGTCGGGCCCGAGTTCACCGAGCTGGTTCAGGCCGCCACCCTCGCCGTCGTCGCGAAGGTCCCGACGACGCTGCTACGCCATGTCGTCGCGCCGCATCCGTCGGTCAACCAGGTGTGGGATCCGCTGCTGGCCGGGGAATCCGAGCTGGCCCTCGCGAACGCCGCCGCGCGCCTCACTCCGTAGGCATCGCCCGGTCTCGACGACCGGGCGACCAGAACGCATCCGCTGGACATGCGATCGAGTCTACATAATGCGGACTAATTGGTCCTTACTGTCAAACCACCGGCCGAGCCTCCCCAACAGGTTCGGTTATCGGCCACATAACTACTTCTATTGACAGATAGGCAATTTCACCGCCATACGCGCATCATATGAGAGATGGATCCGGCGGGCCGGCAGGAGCGCCGGGGTGCCCGATACCCATGCCGATATGACGCGAGAGGGTGGTAAGCATTGTGCGAGTAGCTGGTATACGCGCCATTTCAGGCCGGGTCGAGAATGTCGAGGTGGGTGATCCGCGCCCACTGGCGGCCGATGAAGTGCTCATCGACATTCGCGCCGCGGGCGTGGGCAATTGGGACGAGATTGTGCGGACCGGCGGGTGGGACATCGACATGAGGCTCCCGACGGCCCTTGGCGTCGAGGGCGCCGGCGTCGTCTCGGCGATCGGAACCAGCGTCAGCGGTGTGGACGTGGGTGACGACGTGTTGTGCCACCCCGTTCCCCTGCGAGACCACGGTTGCTGGGCTCCGCACCTGATCGCGCCGATCGGGTCGATCGCCGCCAAGCCCTCCGGCATGCCATGGGACATCGCCGGAGTGTTTCCGATACCGGCGTTGACGGCCGAACAGGTAGTCGGTGAAGCGTTATCACTTCGGAGCGGCGACACGCTGCTGGTGCACGGAGCGGGCGGCATCACCGGCGGCATGATCGTCCAGCTCGCGGTTCGCCTTGGCGCCGATGTCATCGCCACCTGCGGCCCGCTCAGTGCGGAAAGGGTCCGTTCCTACGGCGCTCGCGCGGTAGTCGATTACCACGAGAGTGAGTGGCCACAGACCGTGCTCGAGTTGTCCGACGGCAAAGGTGTGCAAGCGGTCGCCAACGCGGCCGTCGGAGGCGCCGCGACCGCGATGACAACCCTGATCGACGGTGGGCGGCTGGCCACCATCACGTCCGACCCGCCGACCGCCAGCCGCGAAATCACCGTCACCACCGTCTACGTCCGTTCCGACGGCGCTCAACTCAGTCGGCTCGCCGAACTGTTCGAACGACGCGAACTATCGATGCATCCGCCGCTGCACGCCGGAATCAACGATGCCGCAGCCGCATTGGCACAAGTGGTGGCCGGCCGGGCGGCAGCCGGGATGATCATCGCACCCTGACCCGCACCGTGTCGCGGTATCCGGACAGTGCTATTGCCGGCATTTATACCCGTCCCCAAGGCCAATCACACCGGACCGCGGTTATGGTCCGGCCGCCGCGCGGTGAACAACTATGGTCGAAATAGTCCATTCAGAGATGGAGCCGCAATGACCGACCACCCCGTCGTCGAGTTGACCACCGACGAACTGCTCACCACCACGCGTTCGGTCCGCAAGCGCCTCGACTTCACCAAACCGGTGCCGGTAGAGGTGGTGCGCGAGTGTATCGAGATCGCCCTGCAGGCACCGACCTCGTCGAATGAGCAGAACTGGAGCTTCATCATCGTCACCGATCCCGGCCAGCGCCGCGCCATCGGTGACATCTTCCGGCGCGGATGGGCCTGGGTCACTGCCTCGCCGTTCGC
>NZ_JBSFPX010000055.1:18040-37067 GCF_053588415.1 Mycobacterium sp. NPDC003449 | reverse complement strand
TTGGCGCCGACGTAGGTGGTGACCAGCGACTGCAGGATGCCCAGGAACAGCCCGGCGACGAGGACACCGACCACCGAGCCGAGCCCGGCGAGCACCACGACGAAGAATGCGAACAGGGTGTAGCGCAGGCCGACTTCCGGGGTCATGGCGTAGATGGCGCCGAGCAGCGCGCCGGCCATCGCGGTGAGGCCGGTGTAGATGGCGTACACCAGGCTGCTGATCCGTTTGACGTCGATACCCATCAGCCCGGCGTTCTCCTTGCTCTGCGCGGTGGCGCGGATCGCGAGGCCGGTGCGGGTGTAGAACAGGAACGCCAGAAACAGGCCGGTGGCGATGACGGCGAAGCCGAAGCCGGCCACCCGGATGGTGGGTGCGGTGACGCCGAGCAGCTCGATGTTGCCGGGGAAGAGGGCGGTGCGCATGGTGCGCGGGTCGTAGCCGAACGCGGTGAGCAGCCCGCCGCGGATCAGGGTGGCGAGCCCGAACGTGAACGCCAGACCCATCAGCGCGGGTAGCGCGTACTTGCTGGTGCGGACCCGGTAGATCAGCGGCGCGATCAGCCAGCCGACGACCCCGAACACCACGAACACCGCCGGGAGCAGGGCGAACGCGTCGATCTTGAATGTCTCGCTGGCCACGATCGCGGCGAACGCGCCGATCACCACCCACATCCCGACGGCCAGGTCGACGACGTCGAGGACTCCGAACGACAACGAGAAACCGATGCTGATGGCCACATAGAGACCACCGATGAGGATCCCCCCGACAAGCGCCTGCGCGAGTGCGGTCATGGGGTCCTCTCGACAGGGCAATCAGGACCCTTCGGAGGGTATCCACGCGGGCGCGTGTTATCAGCGGATCAATGGGATCGAGGCCACTGTGTTGGCGGACTGGAGGGGATGTACCGGGCAGCCGACCTCAACAGCATCAGTTACCTCACCCGTCACCAATTGGGCCCAAGAAGCGTCGTTTCCGGCGGGGCGGGGCGGATTCGGCTCGCTCTATGGCTAGCCTGGCGTGACCTCCAGGAAGTGAAATATCAATGTTGGTTCTGCACGGATTCTGGTCGTCCGGCGACCTGTGTCTGTGGGCTGAGGACTCGGCCCTGCCGGTGAAGAGCGCCAGCCAGGCGTTGCGCGCCGCCCGGCCGCATCCCTTCGCCGCGGCCGCCGATGTGATTGCCTCAATCCACGCGGGCAAGCCCGGTAACGCGGTGCTGCTGTTGCCGTCGCTTCGGACGTCGCCGCTGGACTCACCGCAATTGTTGCGGATCACGCCGCGGCCCGCGTCACGCACTGCACCGGCTCTGCTGCCGTGGGCGGTTCCGGTGATATCGCTTCCAGCGGCTTCGGCGCTGGCCGTCCTTGACGAGCCTGCGGCCGACGTGCGATACGGCGACTCGGTCAAGTACTTCGCCGATATCGCGGACTTCGCGCGAAAGTTGGTGGCGCGCGGACGCATTCTGCCCGCGCTCGGCGTCGACGAGCATCAACCTGTCGCGTTCTGGCGGCCCGTTATCCAGGGGGCCGACGTGATGGAACTGAACGCCATCGTCACAGCTATGCCGCCGGTGTGCCGCGCGGAATCAGATGCTGCCGAGGCGCCCGAGTTGGTCTCGTCGGCGTTGGCAGCTTTCGTCGACGAGCTGGCCCGCGCCGCCACACCGCCCGCCGCCGAGCTGCTTCCGCCGCGCCGCGGCCGCCGCCCGAAACGCCTCGCCGTCGAAGAAGAATGGTTGACCGCACTGTCCGCGCCGGACGGCCGGTTCGATGCGGACTTCGACGCGCTCGACGCCTTGGCCGACGCGCTGGCGCCGTGGGACGAGATCGGGATCGAGGAGCCGGGCCCGGCCCGGGCGACCTTCCGGCTCACCGAGGTGGACTCGGACGACGACGCCGCGGGCTGGCGGCTGGAGTTCCTCCTGCGGTCCGTCGCCGACCCCAGCCTGCTGGTCCCGGCGCAGCAGACCTGGGACGACGACGGCAGCTTGCGGCGTTGGCTCGACCGCCCCGAGGAACTGCTGCTCGCCGAGCTCGGCCGGGCAGTCCGCATCTACCCGGAACTGACCTCCGGTCTGCGCACCTCACGTCCTTCAGGCGTCGACCTGGACGCCGAGGGCGCCTACCACTTCCTGTCGGTTGCGGCACCTCTGCTCGATGACGCGGGTTTCGGGGTGCTGCTGCCGTCGTGGTGGGATCGGCGCCGCAAGCTGGGTCTCGCCGTGTCGGCGTCGACACCGGTCGATGGGGTGGTCGCGACGGCGAGCAGATTCGGCCGTGAGCAGCTTGTCGAATTCCGGTGGGAGCTCGCGGTCGGTGATGACACGCTCACCGAGGATGAGATCAACGCGCTGTCGCAGACCAAGGCACCCTTGATCAAGTTGCGCGGCCAATGGGTGGCGGTGGATCAGGAGCAGCTGCGTCGCGGGCTCGAATTCCTCAAGAACAACCGGTCCGAGCAGGCGAGCCCCGCCGAGATCCTGGCACTGGCGGCCCGCCATCCCGACGACACCGACACCCCGCTTGAGGTCATCTCCGTGCGGGCCGACGGATGGCTCGGTGACCTGCTCAACGGCGTTGCCGGGCAATCGATTCAACCCCTGCAACCCGCACCGGACTTCGCTGCAACGCTGCGTCCCTACCAGGAGCGGGGCTTGTCCTGGCTGGCGTTCCTGTCATCGGTGGGCCTGGGTAGCTGCCTGGCCGATGACATGGGGCTGGGCAAGACCGTGCAACTGCTTGCGCTGGAATCCGCGCAGCGTCACGACGCACCCGACACCTCGCCGACTCTGCTGCTGTGCCCCATGTCGCTGGTCGGCAACTGGCAACGGGAGGCCGCGAAATTCGCACCGGCGCTTCGGGTCTACGCCCACCACGGCGCGACGCGGTTGCGTGGCGAGGAGCTGGAAGAGCAGTTGGCCGACGTCGACCTCGTCGTCACCACGTACGCCACGGCCACGCGCGATATCGACGAACTGGAGCAGTACGCGTGGAACCGGGTGGTGCTCGACGAGGCGCAGGCCGTCAAGAACAGCCTGTCCCGCGGGGCCAAAGCGGTGCGCAGGCTCGACGCCGAGCACCGGGTCGCGCTCACCGGCACCCCCGTGGAGAACCGGCTCGCCGAATTGTGGTCCATCATGGACTTTCTCAACCCGGGCCTGCTCGGCTCGTCGGAGGTATTCCGGGCCCGGTATGCGGTGCCGGTGGAGAAGTACGGTCTGACGGAGCCGGCCGAGCGGCTGCGCCGGATCACTCGGCCCTACATTCTGCGGCGGCTCAAGACCGACCCGACCATCATCGGCGATCTGCCCGAGAAGATCGAAGTCAAGCAGTACTGCCGGCTCACCACCGAACAGGCGTCGCTGTATCAATCCATCGTCGACGAGATGATGGAGAAGATCGAGCACAGCGACGGAATCGAGAGGCGCGGCAACGTACTTGCCGCCATGACCAAACTCAAGCAGGTCTGCAACCATCCCGCGCAACTGTTGCACGACCGCTCGTCGGTCGGCGTGCGCTCAGGCAAGGTGATCCGGCTCGAGGAGATTCTGGAGGAGATTCTCGCCGAGGGCGACCGGGTGCTGTGCTTCACCCAGTTCACCGAGTTCGCCGAGATGTTGGCGCCGCATCTGGCCGCGCGGTTCGGTCAGGATGTCGCCTACCTGCACGGCGGCGTCCCGAAGAAGCGGCGCGACGAGATGGTCGAGCGGTTCCAGTCCGGCCAGGGTCCGTCGATCTTCCTGCTGTCGTTGAAGGCCGGTGGCACCGGGCTCACCCTGACTGCCGCCAATCATGTTGTGCACCTGGATCGATGGTGGAACCCCGCGGTCGAGAACCAGGCCACCGACCGCGCGTTCCGGATCGGTCAGAAGCGCACGGTACAGGTGCGCAAGTTCATCTGCACGGGCACGCTCGAGGAGAAGATCGACGACATGATCGAGCAGAAGAAAGCACTGGCGGATCTGGTGGTTGGTGACGGGGAGGGCTGGCTGACCGAGCTGTCCACCGGGGATCTGCGCACTTTGTTCGCCCTTTCGGAAGGAGCCGTCGGTGACTGACTGGTACCCGCCGTCACGGCCCCGTGCTGCCGACGGTCTGAAGGCCCGCAGCGCCCGCGGTGCGATCGCCCAGACGTGGTGGTCGCAGCGGTTCATCGCGGTGCTCGAAGGCATGGGTATGGGCAGCCGGATGCAGCGAGGCCGAAACTATGCCCGCCGCGGTCAGGTGATCTCGCTGGACGTCGGTCCGGGTCTGGTGACCGCCGAAGTGCAGGGCAGCAGGGTGCGTCCCTACCGGGTCCGCATCGGGATCGTGGCGTTTGGTAAGAGTGAATGGGCGCAGATCGAAGCCGAGCTGGCCGAGAATGCGTTTTACACAGCGGCTTTGCTCGCCGGTGAGATGCCGACGGAGATCGAGGACGTGTTCAAAGCGTTGGAGCTGCCGCTGTTTCCCACGACGGCCCGGGACCTGTCGCTGGATTGTTCGTGCCCCGACTCCGCCGTGCCGTGTAAACACCTCGCTGCGACGTTCTACCTGCTGGCCGAGGCGTTCGACGAGGACCCGTTTGCGATCCTCGCCTGGCGCGGTCGGGACCGGGAGGACCTGCTGGAGAATCTGGCCGCCGCCCGTTCGGGTGGCCGCCCGGCCGTCGACCGGGTAGGGGGCTCGGGGCCTGACCTGGCCGACTGCCTTGATTCATTCTTCGTGCGGCAGAACGATATACCTGTCTTCGGCCCTCCGGTTGCGGCGCCGACGGCACTGCTGGACCAACTGCCCGAGGTGGCGGTTGCGATTCGTGGGCGGGGGCTCGCCGAGATCCTGTGGCCGGCGTATAAGGGCTTCAGCGAGCAGGACTGAGCTACTCACGGGCCCAGATCTCGGCGAGCATGGTGGACCGCGGCAACAAGGTGTAGGCCGATGGGCCGAGGTCCCAGGCCCGCCAACTGCTGGTGCCGATCAGGTCGAGTCCTCTCATGATCGACGACTGTTGGACAATGGAGCGCTCAACATCGGGCTCGGTGAGGGGCCGCCCGTTGATCTGCCATCCGTATCCGAGCATCGGATAGACGTGCGCGGCAAGCTCTTTGGAAGCACAGGGTCCGTGCTGGGCGATCGCTCCGATGATCAGTTCGGCGATCTCGGTGGTGAAGATGTTGGGTTCGAACGCCGAGCGGAGTCGGCGTACGACGGCCAGGTCATCGGCGGCGGCGCGGGTGGGGGCGAGCAACCCGCGGCGCAACCGCAGCAGCCCGACTCTGCGCAGCACGCCGTGCAGCGCCGCCAGCGGCATCAGGTCCTCTTCGATGGCGGCCGGTCGGTCGAGCAGGTACCAGTGCGGGCGATGTTCCTGCATAGCGCGCACCAGCGTCCTCGGCAGCCGCCCACCCGGCGTGAGTTTCACCCCATCGGCGATGAGAGCGAAGAGCAGCCGCACACTTTCGGGCACTTCACCGACTACTCGGCGCACCCACTGGTCGGTGGCATCGCGATCGAACGGCCGCAATCGGTTGCCGACCCAGCTGCGCATCTGCGCGTGCTCGGGGTGGGCCGGGTCGGCGAGTACCTCGAGCAGCCCGGCATAACCGCGCGGGCCGCCACAATCCTCGGGTGGGCAGGCACCGTGTCCGTCGACGCACCCCGGCCTCTCTTCGCCCGGCCCCAGCACCTCGACGTCATGGGCCCAGTCGTCGCCGAAGTCGTAGAGGTACTCGAACCGGGGGCCGAGATCGGCCAGTCGTGCGCTCGTCTCGTCGCGCTGATCCTCCGGCCACACGTCCATCCCGGGAAGGTTCAAGCCGTAGGTGGCCTCCGCGGTGACGAACTGGTGCAGATGCGAGTCGGTCCAGCCGAGGGCCGCCTGCAGCAGGTCGTGCAACTCGGGAAGGGATGCTGCGGTCGGCACGTCGATCACCCGAGAGACCTCGGGCTCGACGTCACGCATTACTACCCGCAGGCGGGTGGTCTTCACTGTTGCGGTGTCCTATCGGCCGGTGCTGCACAACACTTCTTGTACTTGCGCCCCGATCCGCACCAGCACCTGTCATTTCGGCCGGGTGGCCACGGGATCACCTCCGCGCTACCCGCGGCGGTCAGGTGCGCGGCGTACTCGGCACGGGAATCTGGCGTATCCGGGTGGTGCCCCTCTTCGGCACACCAGGCCGTGAACGCCGCGATCCGTATCGGAGCAACCATCAGTGTCGGAAAACCCGTGTCGGAATACGACACAAGCTTGAGTTGCAACTCCCGGCAATATTGCGCGTGCGGTAGCGGTCCGTCGGGTGTCGCGATCAGATCGCTTTGGGCAAAGTCCGGCCACAGCCACACGGCCTGCTCGTAATCGCCTGCCGGAAACCAGGCCAACGCCGTCGGGCCGACCGGATCCTCGTTGGCACGGCGAGCGGGTGTCGATTCGGGAGGCCGCCAGGGCGCAGCCTGCTCCCGCGCTCGTAGGAACGTCGCCGCCTCGCGCTGGAGCTCGTCGGCGGGCAGGCGCAGCTCATCGAGGCACGTTTGTCGCTGATCGGCGAGTTGTTTCATCAGGAGCTCGGGATCTCCGGTGTGCAGCGTCAGCCGCAGGCCGTCGGTCAACCAGCCCAGCGCCGTGTCGTGCTCGCCCACGTCGGCGTACTCGAGTCCGGCGTTGTTGTACACCCACACGTCCTCGGGGGTGGCGGCCCGCACCGCAGCCCAGATCGGTTCCGCCTCGGCAACTCGGCCCGCGCGCATCAGGATCTCTGCCCGCAGACACCGCGCGTCGGGATGCATCCGCATACCGGTGGCGACCACTGCGTCAGCGGCGGCCAGAGCGTCGTCGAAGCGACCAAGTTGCTGGTACTCCATCGCAAGGTCCAGGTACAGGTCGCCGAGGTCGAACATCTCGCTGGCGGCCGGGTCGGTGGTGCAGGCCTGCACGGCGCGCTCCAACACGTCCGCGTGCCGGCCCGGGTCCGGTGGTTGCGCGGTACCCGCCGCTTCCAACTCTCGTGCCAACCGATCCAGCTCACTGGTCATATCGGCATCCTGCCGGAAGGTCGAGACGATGTCCGATCTGGGCTCTCGATGCCCCCCGGAAAACCGGATATGGGCGACCCGTGGCCCAAGGTGTGGATGGGGGAAGACCCACGGACGTTTGGGGCGCTATGGCGATTGGTGCCAGGGATCGATGACGGCCACACCGGTGGCCTCGAACGCTGCCGCGTCGCGGCTGGCTACCGTCATCCCGTTGGCGGCCGCCGTCGCGGCGATGTAGCCGTCGGCGACACCGACGGCCAGTCCCGCTGCCCGGGCTTTGGACATGAGGTCGGCGTAACTTTGCGATGCCGGTAGATCGAATGCGAGTATGCGGCCGGCGAACAGGGGAAGCACCTGGGTTTCCAAGCTGTGGCGCAGCCTGTCTCGACGCTTCCCGGCGGGCAACGACGCCGCTCCGAAGCGCAGTTCCGCCACCGTGATCGCCGACAGATAGAGGATTTCGAGCGGTTGTGCATCGATCCATTCGACGACGCGTGCGTCCGGGACCTTACGCAAAGGTTCCGATATGACGTTCGTGTCGACGAGGATCATTCGAACTCGATGGGTTGCGCCGGAGCATTCTCGCGCTGGTCGAAGACCGCGAAATCCTCATCGCTGAGTTTCGCGTGGTGGCCGATATGGGCGAGGAGGGTCCCGAGCTTTACCCGTCCCTCTGGCTTGACCGCTTCCTCCAAGATGGCACGCACTTCGGCTTCGGTACTTCGACCGTGATGTGCAGCCCGGATTCGAAGGGCGCGGTGGACCTCATCGGGAAGATTGCGCACCGTCAGAGCTGCCATGAGTCACCACCTCTAGTTGCATTCAATGCAGTCATTCTACTCAGATGCAGTCACGGTGTGCACGCCCTGCCGAAGGCCGGCCAACGCGGATGCGTCTGGATGGGTGGTGGCAGTTGTGCTTGATGCGGGGCCGCTGAATGTGACCGACCAGTGGGTGGTGCTCGTCGATCCGGCGTACATGTCCGAAGATGAGATGGCCAAGCTGCAGGCGCTGGCGTTGGAAGAGCAAGGGACTGTCAACGGGATGCTGATCGCGGTAGGGGACGCGGACGACGCCACGGCAAACGCGGTGGTGGCCGCGGGCGGCGGCGGTGGTTGGGGTGGTGCGGAATTCGGCGCCATGCTCGGCGCATTCGGAGGTCCAGCTGCGCCGCTGACAGTCCCTCTTGGGGCAGTCGCTTTCGGCCTTGGCGGGTCTCTCGGCGGCGCCAGATTGGGCAAGTTCATTGGGGAATATGCGTGTCCTTATTGAATCTTCCCGAACCAGCGGGCTGGGCCAAGAGTGGCCGGCTACCGATATGGGCAGTCTTAGGAATCATCGCGATTCTTGCCTTCATGACGATTGAAGGAGCTCTGGCCGCAATCCGCGGCAGCTACTTGACAGCTGTTGTGGTGTTTGGGCTGCTCACGTTTCCCGTGATGTTGTGCCTGACATTGCTGTTGGCTGCTGCCGGCAAGACGCGAACGCGAACGTCATCCGATGCGACGGGATTCACCGTGTGGCCGGACAGACGGTTCGGCGTGCTGTATTTCATTGGGCTGATTGTGCTGGCTCCATCTGCAATTCTCTATGCGATCTTCGTACCACGGGGTGTGGTCGATATTTCAATGTCGCGGGGGATGCAGATTTTCTCCCCCGCATTGATGATTGCCGCCGCCGTAGTCGCGGTCGTCGGCTTGGTCGCTGGAGTGCGGCGTAGAAGCGTCGGCCATCTCAAGTTCACGCCGGCGCTGGTCGAGATCGCCGACGTGCTCAAGACCAGAACGGTGGAATGGAATGACATCGTCGACATCAAGGATCATTCGGACACCAAAGACGGAAAACGGGCTGGCAGATCGGTGGTGTTGTGCCTTCGCGACGGCAGCGAGAAGGTCGTCGGCGGCCTCAATCTGTATGTCCCTACCGGTGTTCCGCTGTATTGGATGACGCGGCACTACTGGCGACACGCCGAGGATCGGATGGAGTTGGTGGACGCGAGGGCCGGCGACCGGCTGCGTGACGGACGGTTCGATCTCGGGTAGTACGGCCAGGCCGACCATCGCCCCCACTTTCATTGGGGGCACACTGAAACCGTGGTTTCACCGCAGACGGATGCCGCCGACCAGATCCGCATGCACGCCCTGCGCCTCCTCGCGGTTGCGCAGAACGGCTTGACGTTCGCTCACGATCCTTTCGACCGGCAGCGGTATGGCGAGGTACGTCGGTGCGGCGAAGAGATGCTGAACCTGGTAAGTGACTGTGAACTAACTGAGTTGCGCGCCTTCGCTGCTCGCGAAAGTGGTTACATGACACCCAAGGTCTCGGTGCGGGGCGCGATCTTCAGTTCCGAGGGCGAGGTCCTGCTCGTCCGGGAACGAGCCGACGGACTCTGGACACTTCCGGGAGGGTGGTGCGATGTCCTGGAAAGCCCGTCGCAAGCCGTGGTGAAGGAGGTGCGCGAGGAGGCCGGTCTCGTCGTCGATGCCGAGAAGCTCGTCGCGGTGTTCGACCGGGACAAACAGGACGTCCAGCCGCCACCGCTCTTTCACGTCCACCAGATGTTTTTCCTGTGTCGGGAACGGGGCCGTGTGCCGCGCGACCTCACCGAGACGACCGCCGTCGAATGGTTCGGCGTGGATGCGCTACCGCCGTTGTCGGCGTCCGTTCACGAGGTGCAGATACGCCTGGTGCACACCCACTGGCTCGACCCGACCCTCCCGACGGTCTTCGACTGAAATCCAGTAGTACTGACACTCGGAATCGAAACCGGTCGGTGTGACGTTCGAACTCGAAGAACTTAAGGAGACGTGATGACTTTCGCGCGCCCGACGGACACGGCATCGGCGGTGCTGGAACAACTCCCGGTCTCGGCATGGCATTGGCGGCTGGTGGTGCTCGTCGGCATCGGGACGTTCTTCGACCTGTATGAGGTGTTTCTCGGCGGTGTACTGGCCCCGGTGCTGGCCGTCGAGTTCGGTCTCGGCACGGCGGGCAAGGCAATCGTGATCGCTGCCGGCTTCGCCGGAATGTTCGTCGGCGCCAATGCACTCTCGATCGCCGCCGACCGGTTCGGACGTCGACGCATCTTCATCCTCAACATGTTGCTGTATTCGCTGTTCACCTTCGCGGCGGCCTTCGCCCCCAACATCGAGGTGTTCGTGCTGTTGCGGTTCCTGGCCGGTTTCGGGTTGGGCGCCGAGCTCGTGCTCGTCGACTCCTACCTTGCGGAGATGGTGCCCGCGCGGGTTCGGGGGCGCATGACGGCATGGGCCTACACGATCGGGTTTCTCGGCGTGCCGCTGGCGGCGCTGCTCGGCGGCAAGTTCGTCGCCCACCAGGAGATCCTCGGCATCGACGGCTGGCGCTGGCTGCTGTTGCTCGGTGGCCTCGGCGCGGTGTTCGTGCTGGCGGTGCGCCCGATGCTGCCGGAGTCACCGCGTTGGCTGGAGAGCCGGGGCCGCCACCGCGAAGCGTGGGAGGTGATCGAGTCCGTGGTGGCCAAAGTCGCGCCGAACACGCCGCTGGCGGAGGTGCGTCGGTCGGCGCGCACCGCGGACGGTGACGCAGCGCCGAGCGTCGGTGAGGTCCTGCGGATCGCGTTCCGTGACTACCGGCCGCGCAGCGTCATGCTGATTATCTTCCAGATCCTGCAGACGGCGGCCTACTACGGATTCGGCACACTGGCCCCACTTGTGCTGGTCAACAAGGGTTTCCATGTCACCGAGTCGTTGGGTTACGCGGCGCTGAGTTTCGCCGGCTATCCGATCGGCTCGTTGCTGTCGATACCGCTGGTGGAGCGCTTCGAACGCAAATATCTGATCATCGCTTCCGCGTTGGGGATTGCCGTGTTCGGCGTGGTGTTCGCGGCGGCAAGCCAGGTGCCGGTGATCGTGGTTGCCGGCTTCCTGCTCACCGCGATCTCCAACGTGTTCTCCAACGCCTTCCACATCTATCAAGCCGAGATCTTCCCCACCGCGATCCGCAGTACGGCCAGCGGCGCGGCGTATTCGTTGTCCCGCGCGACGTCGGTGGTGCTGCCCCTCATCGCTGTTCCCATGCTGGCGGCGTTCGGTCCCGTGGCGGTGTTCACCGGTTCGGCGGTGTTGATCGTGCTGCTGTGTCTCGACGTCGCCGTCCTCGGGCCGCGCAGCACCGGACGGCAACTCGAAGAGGTGCAGAGGATCTCCTGAGCGTCCGCACCGATCGCGCTGTCAGCTTTCCCGGTTGGCGTCGTGCCATGCCTGCCAGATGTCGGGGCGCAGCCGCCCGCGGTCGGGAACCGGCAGCCCGGCCGCCCGGGCCCAGGTGCGGACCTCGGCGGTGCTGGGTCCGGTCGCCTGAGCCGGCGTCGCGGCGTCGACCCGAACGGGCGAAATGCGTTGTTGTGCCGCAGATTCGGTGGTGGCCCAGGCGTGTGAGGCGGCGAGGAAACGGTAGGTCCATTCCTCGGCCAGCGGGCGGGCTTCGCAGAACACGATCGGCACGTTCGGCCACCGGACCTGCAGTTCGGCCAGCCCGTCGGCGACCACCGCGGGCCTGACATAGTCGAGCTTGAACAGTTGCGAGTAGCGGTCCTCGACGACGACCGCCGCGCGCGGTAGCGCCGCCAGGTCGGCGACCTGATAGCGAAGCCTGCCGTTGGTCAGGCTGGAGGCCAGATCGGCCAGGGACTTGCGTTCGACGCTGGCGACCAATTGGCCGTCGACCTCCAAACCGTAGTCGCCGCACGGCAATGCCTTGGGCACGGTGGTGGCCTGCTGGGTGGCGAACCGGTAGGCGTAGCGCTCGTGGGAGTCGACGAGGATCTGCAGCTCCTCGAGCCCCTGCGCGCGAGCGCTCGGGGTGCGCACATTCGGACGTGCCTGCTTCCGGGTGCGCGGCGACTGCCAGAACACCACGTCGCGACCGCGGGCGGTGGTGAACACCAGCTGGGAGCGGTTCTCTCTGGACCGGTGCACAATCACGTCGATCGATGCGCCCCGGCGCTGGCAGGACCGAAGGGGGAGGCGTTCGACAATCTCGGGATCTGCCGGCCACTCGTCGAGGCTGACTGGATGGCAGTACAGGGCCTTGACCCGCGGCCAGGTGTCCGATGTCCGGAACACCAGGTCGCCGCCGGACTGCGGAACCCGCAGCAGATAGCCCAGCCGGGAATCTTCGGCCGGGTTGCGTGCAATGACCAACTCCGCCACAGCTCGAGTGTGCCTGGTGGGGAGGGCCGCGATTCCTCATAGGTCCCCGCGATACAGAATGTAGTCGAACGACAACATTCGAGAAAGATGCCGAACGGCTACATTGCGAGATGTTG
Source organism: Mycobacterium sp. NPDC003449 (assembly GCF_053588415.1). NCBI lineage: Bacteria > Bacillati > Actinomycetota > Actinomycetes > Mycobacteriales > Mycobacteriaceae > Mycobacterium > Mycobacterium sp. NPDC003449. The sequence goes on along the minus strand of NZ_JBSFPX010000055.1, from coordinate 24,749 downwards.
TCGAACGACTACATCGAGGTGAAACATGCAGGTCAGGACGATGGGCGATCTCGGTGCACTCGTCCGTTCGGCCCGCGCAGCTCGCGGGATGACACAGGCGGACCTCGCTCAGCAACTGCGCACGAGCCGGGACTGGGTTGTCCGCCTGGAGAAGGGGCATCCTCGGCTCGAAGCGCAACGGGTGCTCGATGCCCTCCGTGTCGTTGGTGTGAGCCTCGAAGCGACCGCTCCACAGACGCCGCCGAGTGCCGTCCGTAAACAACGGACCGCTCCCCAGAAGCGAAAGCCCGCGAGGGCGCCGTCAGCCCCCGTAGATCCGCTCGACGAACTGTTCGGCACGGGGAGAACGTGATGGCGGCCCGGACCCTGCAGGCCGCTGGCAATTGAATCGCCACGGTCATCCCGCACAAACTCTGAGCTCATTGATCTTGGTTTCTGCAACGACCGAAATGAAGCGGGGCTGCAATCACAATGAGTGGAACCCACATTGTGAGATGCACAATGCACGGACGCACGTAGGCGGTACCAGGTTTCCTGCGTAGTCATTGACCATCGGTTCTCCCGGTGGGGCGCTGGAGAATGCGTAGGTCGGTCCTCAACTGTGGGTGATGACGTTGAGCTCCAAGTCGGCGCCGACCGCATGCGCGTAGCGCAGCAGCGTGGACAATTTTGGGTCGCCGGTTTGGTTCTCGAACTTGGAGACAACGCTCCGATGAACGCCGATGATGTCGGCGACGTGAGAAGCGGACAGGCCGCGTGCTTCGCGGGCAACCTTGAGGTCGCGGATGACGCGGCGAAGATCGCGCGTCATGGTGGTTGCCCGACGTGATGCTTCTGACGTGACGGGCGTAGTGCTGTGCGGCATGAGCGCTCCTCTCGATCGTGTTGCATTATAGTGCAACAAAGTGTGCCAGGGCTAGCGGTTTCCGAAGGGCCGGATCCCGTAGCCGCACGCTCGAAACCACTACTTGGTGTATGCCATCGCCTTGCGGATCTGATCACGCTGTTTGATCGGCGCTCGTAGGTCACGCGGATCTTTGCATCCGTATCCCACCGCGACCACGGTGTTGGTGGGGCTGTCGGGCTCGGAGAAGTACAGCCGATGTTCGACACCTCGCTTCCCTTTGATCTTGAGCTCGCCGAGGCGAGGAGGTTCTTTGAGCTGTGCTGGTAGACGCGGCAACGGGGCGCGGTAGTCGTAGCCGTCGTCACGGCCGATTGCCGCGGCAAGTCCACCGGGCGCTTGTGAGTCCTCGATCAAACCCATCAACTCGCCGTGGGCGAACGGATCAGACAGCTGCAGCCGATCAAGTGCTTCGACGGCAACGGGCGCGTACTCCCAGACGCACCCGCCACGGATGACGAGAGAAACGTACTCAGTCAGCTTCTCGCCTCCGCCCACCGTCGTTGCGACGTACGGTACGGCGGAGGGGTGACAGGAACCGGCATACTCGCGTCGCCCCACCGATGTCGCCGCCGGACTGGGGAACAGGCTGCGAGTAGACCCAATCGAGAACCGTCGTCTGAGCTCCGCACCATGACTACCCCCGGCAGGCCCGCGCCCATATCCGGCGGCGTAACGGGGCGAATGCGATGGAGCGGTCTGAGCGCGCCGTACAGCAAACTCACAGGTGATCTCCAGGATGCGCCTGAGAGAATTGCTGCGGACGCGTCGGGGGCGCACCGTACAGGGGGGACGATGGCTGATCTGCAGGTGACACCGGAAGTGTTGCGGCAGGTGTCGACGGAATTCGGCGCCGCGGCGCAGCAGTTGCGTGACGGCCTCGGTGCGCTGGACAGCGAAGTCGCGCAGATGCTGGGGCCGAGCTGGACCGGGGGCGCGGCATCGGCCTATGACGCGGTGTGGCGCGAGTGGCATGAGGGCTCGTCGAAGGTGCTTGCGGGGTTGACGACGATGTCGGACCTGTTGACCTCGGCCGCTGCGCGGTACGGCGGGACCGACCGGGCCGGCGGGGCGATGATCGACGAATCGGGGATGTAGCGGCATGGGCGCTTTCAAGGTGGATCCGGCCGTGTTGTTGGCGGCTGCCGATCGGATGTCGCAGTTCGAGCAGCACATGGAACAGACGGTGGCGCAGTTGGCCGCGGTCGAGCATCAACTGGGTACGACGTGGGACGGCGAGGGTGGGCAGGCGCAAGCCGCGGCCCAGCAGCAGTGGACCGAGGGCGCGGCCGAGATGCGGCGGGCACTAGCCGATCTGCGCACGGTCGCCGAGCGCGCGCACGAGAACTACCACGGTGCGGCGCAAATGAATTTGCGCAACTGGGCTTAGCGGGTGGGCGGATACGAGGTTGATCCCGCGGCGTTGGCTGCTTCGGGGAAAAGCGTTGGTGCGCAGGGTGATGTGGTGATCGCGGCGCTGAATACGCTGGATTCGGCGTTGACCGGGTCGGGGTTGATGTGCGGCACCGACGAGGCGGGCCTGGCATTCTTCCTCGACTACCGCAAGGGCGGGCAGGCGGTGATCTCGGCGGGCGAGTCGGCGGTGAATGCCTTCCGCAATGTCGGCTACGGCGTCGAGGTGTCGGCGCACAACTATTCGGTCAGCGATGCGGTCTCGACCGTCGGCGGTGGCCGCGAATCGATTCCGGTTCCGGCAGAACCGACGAAGTACTCGGCGTCGGGGGTGCCGGGTCAGTCGGGTCCGGAGATTCCGCAACCCAGTTTGTGGTCGATTGTCCAGCAGTTCGTTGGTGGGAGCTGGCCGAACGGCAATCCGGACACCATGCGCGCCGTGGCGGGGGCGTGGCGAGCGTTCGGTACCGCGGTATCGACGGCATCGGGCGACGCCGGCGACTGTCTGTCGGGCGTGAGCGGTCATGACATTCCCGAGCTGGTGCACATCACCGACGCACTGAACACCTTGACCAGCCGCTCCGGTGACCTGGCCGGCAAATGCAATGCGATCGCCGAGCAGCTGGAGACGTTCGCCGGCGAGGTGCAGAGCTCACAGGACGCGATCCGCGACCTGCTGCACCGGCTCAGCGCCTCCGGAATTCTCAGCGAGATCGGCAAGATCTTCAGCGGCCACAATCCGATGGACGATCTCAAACAGATCGGCCACGACATCTCGGAGATCCTGCACACCCTCAGCCGTGAACTGGAGGCCAGCGCCTCCGGCTTCCAACTCCTCATCGACGGCATGGACGGGCTGGTCCGCGATTTCGAGGAGTGGGACCGCAAGGTGTTCACCCAGTTTTTCGGTGATCAAGTCGGCAATGTCTTGGCTGACCGTGTCAATGCCTATGCCGATCTGGAGGAGGGGTTGGCGAAATCGGTGCTCGGAACTGCCGAGTCGATACCGACGCTGCTGGCCCACCCGGTCGACACCGTCAAAGGCATCGTGACCCTCGAGAAGGACGCGGCGGAGTTTCTCAACCCGCTTGGGCCGCTGCTCGACCCGGAAGGGCAGCAGCAGGCCGGCGATCATCTCCTCGAGGCCGGGAAAACCCTTGTGGATTACGAGGATCTGACCAGCGACCGCCCGATGGTCGGGGTGGGCGTGAACATCGGCAACATCGCGCAAGTGCTGATCCCCGGCGCGGGCGAGGCCAAGGCCGGTCTCACCGCGGGCCGGGCGGGGGAGGAAGCAGCCCAGATAGCCCGTGCGGAAGGCAAAGCCACGCGGGGAGGGGTGGAAGCTCTCGGGAAAACCAGTGGCAAGGAGCTCGCCGACCAGGCCGGCAAGATCGGCACGGACCTCGACGGGCTGGGCACCAAACCGGTGGAGGTGCCCAAGGCACCCGAACCCGTGGCGCGGCCCACGGAGTCGGGGCCCGCTCCGGCGGCGAAGCCGGCCGAGGACGGTGCGTCGGGAGGCAACACCGGCGCCGGGAAGGCCCCGGTCGACGCTGGAGCGCGACCGGGTGCAGAGGCATCGCCTCATGGCGGGAGTGAACCGCCGGTGGCCGGGCATGGGGCCGGGGAACCGGCTCCCGGTGCGCCCCACGGCAACGGTTCACATGCGCCGGCGCCGGTGCACGCGTCGACGGGTGAAGGTGCCCCGAGTAGCGCTGGGCCGCACGAGGCGTCCGCGGCGGGCGGCGCGGCTCCGCATGAAGCGCCCGCACCGCAGGAGATGGCTGACGCGCACAGTGATGGGCATGGGGGATGGGAACCGGCTCAGGGAGACATTTCTGGTCACGGGACGTCGCACAACGGTGAATCGGTACCTCCACGTGATGGTCCGGACGGGAGCGGACCCAACGATGAGCCGAATAACCCTCCGCATACGGGATTACATGATCCGCCGCTGAATCAGGGTGTTCCCGGCGATGCCTTACCGGACCTTACGGACATCAACAAGGAATATCGACTCTCCAACGGTGAGGTCGACCCGGACCGATTCGGAGAATGGGCGCAAAAAGTATCGGATGAATATCCTTCACTCACCAAGGACGGCGTGGAAGGCGTGTACGACTACACAACCGAGAATTATGACGGCATGAATCCGTATCTCCGAAATGTAGATCCTTTGAACCCTCTTCAACAGGATATACTTGATGCGAATGCTATTGATCAGATGACCGACGCTCAAAGGGCGCATTGGGAAGAACGGATTAGCCATGCAGACGAGGGTCTTTCCGGCCTGCCGCCGTACCGCGGCGATCCTGATGACCCGTTCTCGACGACATGGCGCGGAATGAGGGCAACGGACTCGTTGCTTGACCAGTTTGTCGAAGGAAGATTGTTCAGTGATCCTGCGTATCTGAGCACATCAACGGATTCGCACGTCGCCGAGCAATTTGCACGGGGTGCCGGTGAAAACCAGACGCCGACGTTGTTGAAAATCGAAGGTTACGATGGAGTTGACGTCAAGCAATTGTCACGATACATGCAAGAATCGGAGATATTGTTTCCGCGCGGCACTGAATTTGAGGTGGTATCCAGGACGTTGGGGGATGACGGCGTCTTAAGGATAATTCTGAGGCAGGTGTTTCGATGACTACAATTCTGACGAGCGTGGACGCGATTGGTGACGCTCTGCGCCAGCGTATGCGAGTGGGCGAGGGGCTATCTGTCCCGTACGCGCGTAAATGGTCAATTGGCGGGTGTGAACCATTGCATTCGCTGTGGGGTTACCCACATGACTCGCTTTTGGACTTGTCGCGTGGACTATCGCAACTCGATGTCCCTGTAGCGGCGACCGATGACTCAGTTGTTATCAACATTAATGAGGCAAGTATCTGGATTGCGGCAAATGGTAGTTCGCGAGCCGCTGATCGAGCCTCGGCATTTCTGATTGGGCGTCAGGGTGAAGGGGTACCAGTGGTCGTCGTTAATTCATCGGAGGTAGCGATCGAGTTGCTAAGTGCCCTTCCGATCCCGGCCGAGGAATGCCCAAGCAGCGAACTCATCCAGATTGGGTTTCCTGGTATTCATTTGGAAGATCGCATATACGTCGGTAGCTGGCAATGGAATATTCATGCAGAGGTGCGTGGGGAGGAGTTCGTATGTCGCACAGCGAATGCGGCTTTGAATGCGATCCGGTCGAAGGAAGTTGAGCATGGCGGCTGATATCGCGGATACGCTTGCGAACCTTCCTGCAGCGCCGGGCATTACCTTCCGCGGCATGTCTGGTGTGCCTGCGCCATCTGCCTTCACTCTGGCGACGGTTCTACCGACGTCGATGGATCCTCGTGTGGCCACTGAGAACTTCACCGCAGAACGTGTGGTCGCCATTGTTACCGTCACCGGTCGATTTATCGGCCCGCTATCACGGCATCCAGATGAGCTGGAAGTGGCACTATTGCCCGCGACTTTGCTAGTTCCAGTCGGTTCAGTCGCAGTGGCCGGGGTGGAGAACGAAGTTGTGCTGCTTGCGGAGACTGGTACGGCACCTGGGCTTCCGGAAGATTTGCCAGATCTCGAAAGCGCTGTGAAGGAACGGGTGAGGGAGGCTCTCCTACGTGAACCTGTAATCGTTCGTTCGCCTGGGCGGTTCGCCCCAATGCGCGGTATTGCGCCCGGTCGGTGAGGGAAACCAGGCGTGCCTGACGCGCTCGTATTGCAGAAGCTGCTCGCAACTCCGGTGGCGACCGCGATCGTGGAGACCGGGGCGGACCAAGTTGGTGGCTTTGTGACCTGAGTTTGGACACCTTGCCCGGTTGTCGGAGCTGGTAGTTGTTTGACCTGCAGCGTTGCTTCGGCGAGTGGGTGTTTTGGGGTACTAACCGGGTAGGTTCGTGCGGTGGCGTACGTGCGGAAAGTGCGCACTGCCTCGGGTGCGGTGGCGGTGCAGGTGGCCCGCAAGGACGCGGGCAAGGTGGTGATCCTGGCGCATCTGGGTTCTGCGCATACCGACGCCGAACTGGGCGTTCTGCTCGAACAGGCCAAGGCGATGGTCATCGGCGGCCAGGTGGCCCTCGACTTCGAGGTGTCCGCTCGGGCCCAATCGATGGCCGATGTCGCTGATTTCCGTGCACAGGCACTGATCCCTGATCCGTCCAGACCTGCCGGAGTAGGTCCGGTGGTGCCGCCGGGGCGCACAGTCGGGACCAGCTCACGGCTGCTCTATGACCTGCTCGGCCACGTCTACGACTGGCTCGGCTTCGACGCCGTCGGCGATGCGGTGTTTCGCGATTTGGTGATTGCTCGGATCGTCGAGCCGACCAGCAAGCTCGACGCCTCCCGCGTGCTCGCTGACCTTGGTGCCCAGTTGGTGTCCTACAAGACCATCGACCGTCA
>NZ_JBSFPX010000055.1:0-17940 GCF_053588415.1 Mycobacterium sp. NPDC003449 | reverse complement strand
GCTCGGATCGTCGAGCCGACCAGCAAGCTCGACGCCTCCCGCGTGCTCGCTGACCTTGGTGCCCAGTTGGTGTCCTACAAGACCATCGACCGTCATGTCCGCAGGATCCATGCCCGCGGACACCGCGATGTGATCGCCGAGAAATGCTTCGCCTGCGCCACCGACTGCGGCGGGCTGTCGCTGATCTTGTACGACGTCACCACGCTCTATTTCGAAGCGGAGTCCGAGGATGCGCTGCGTAAGGTCGGCTACTCCAAGGAACGCAGGGTTGATCCGCAGATCGTCGTCGGTCTGCTGGTGGACCGCACCGGATTCCCCTTGGAGATCGGCTGTTTCGAAGGCAGCACCGCTGAGACCACCACGATCGTCCCGATCGTCACCAGCTTCCTGGCCCGCCACGACCTGACCGGCACACCGATGGTGGTGGCCGCGGATGCCGGGATGCTGTCGCAGAGCAACCTCGCCGCCCTCGATGAACAGGAGCTGTCATTCATCGTGGGTTCCCGCATGACGAAGGCGCCCGGCGATCTGGAATCCCACTTCCATTGGAACGGTGACGTTTTCGCCGACGGCCAGATCATCGACACCGTGACACCCCGGCACGGCAACACCCGCGTCAACGACACCAAGAAACGCGCTGAACCGATCTGGAACGCCGACGACACAGGTGCGTGGCGGGCGATCTGGTCGTACTCGGCCAAACGAGCCCGTCGCGACCAGAAGACCCTGGCGGCTCAAGAAGCGAGGGCACGGGCGATCGTCGCCGGCGAGAAGAAAGCCAAGTCAGCACGATTCGTCAAAGCCAGCGGCGATAACCGCGCCGTCGACGAGGCCAGTTTGGCCCGGGCCCAATCGTTGGTCGGGCTCAAGGGCTACGTGACCAACCTGCCGGTCACCGTGATGCCCGCCGCCGAGGTCATTGCGAAGTACCACGACCTGTGGCACGTGGAGAAGTCATTTCGGATGTCCAAGACCGACCTCGATGCCCGGCCCATGTTCAACCGCATGCGAGATGCCATCGAGGCCCACTTAACCATCGTGTTCGCCGCCCTGGCCGTCTCGCATGCCGTCCAGTCGCGCACCGGACTGTCGATCGCCAAGGTCGTCAAGATGCTGCGTCCACTGCGTTCGGCGACCATCACCATCAACGGCGCCACCCAGACCTTCCCGCCGGCGATTCCTGACCCCGAACGCAAAATCCTCAGCGACCTCGGCTTCACACCTGGGTACTAAGCAAAATGTCCAAACTCAGGTCAGGGAACGCGGCCACGATGCGGCGTTGCCTGTGGACAGATCGGTGGTGGAGTAGGGCCGGCATGGACTTGCGCTTGTTGGCAACCTCCTAATTGCGCTCAAAATCCTTAGGACATTGTCGGTGCGAAGCGCTACCTTTCCGTGCATGACAGACCCAGCGGCCCGGATGCGAAAAACACAGTCCGTCATGACCATCACCCAACGAGTTATTCGGGCATGGCGAGCTAGCGAATGGGCAGCGCTTCGTCAGGTGCGTCCAGACGGCAGCAGCACCGAGCCCGATCCGGCGCTGTTTGTGCCTCAGGCCGGCAGCAGTCTGGAACTCGATGACGACGGGTTCATGCCGGAACTCGGCGCCAACCTTGTGAGCTCAACTGCACGATTCCCCGTGATGAGTGCTGCAGAGAATCTCGTCGGTGCAGCCCAGGCCCATGGTGCGGCGTTCGCAGAAGGGCGCCTTGCCACCACGTCCGTAGGGTCGTTGTGCCGGTGTGCCCTGGAGTCGTCGGCGAAAACCATCTGGTTGCTCAGCCCGTCCGACCGAGATGAGCGCCGCGCACGTTGCCTCGGATTCAACGAGCGCGAACGGTCCTACCAACAACCCTTCATCGATATAGAACGAGAGATTCTAAACGAGCGCACCGATCCTCAGCAGGCTGCTGATATCCGACGATTCGAGGCGCACGTCGCTGAGTACGACGCCCGCACAGAGGCAATCAAAATGATTCCGGAAGACCGGCGCGTGAAGCCTCCACGCAAATTTGAGCGAGTGGTCGAGGTCGCCGCTGCGTGGATTGATGAGAACCGGCCACCCCACGCCGTCAACGAAATCTCGCGCGGCATGACCCTTGGTGCGAAAAGGTTCTACGCGTCCGGATCCAGTTTCGTGCATGGCTTCAAATGGATGACCTCTTACATCGGTGATGACGAAGGCACTCTTAAACTCGCCGCTGATGGGTTCGGTGCGGCAGTGATCATGACGGAGTGCGCGATCGCTCTGGTAGAAGCCCAGTCGGCCGCTCCCGGCCGCCTTTCACAGCGACGGAAAAACTACCCAGACTGGCTGAGGTCGACCGTAGCCGCCTGGGCTCCGCGTTACGTGTAAAGGTTGTGGTGTAACGGCGAGGTACTTGTCATACCAGTCAGACACAATTCAGAAATGGCCAAGAACTCTGACGCCTCCGACGAATCGGTGACTCCGGCGATGAGAAGCACGACCCAGCGCCACGACCCTGACTACTTCGCGCGCAAAGCGGCTGAATCTGAGCGCAAGCGCCGACAGATCATTGCCGATGTGGCCCGCACCGCTGGCCCACACGATGACATCGATTTTCTTACAAAACGTGAGTTGTACACTGCGGGCCTCATCGGTGCGTCTGAACTTCACGCCACGGGCTCCCCCGAGTTGCTGCCCCGGGGCTGGTATGAGCACTACGTCGAGGCGCTCGGCGAGTACTGCCCCGCGCGCGTCTTCTCACTCGAAGAGGCTGGCGCTGACGCCGCAGACCTATACGAAAAGGGATTCCGCTGGATGGTGGTGTTCAGCAGGACAACCGGCCCGAGAGGTGACCGGACGTTCATCGACGTCCGCAGTTTCGCCGCCGCCGCGATGGCCGAGAACGGTCAGGACGACGAGGCCCATGCACTCAACGAGCTTGCGCATATGGGTTTCAAGACCGCCGATCTACCCGCCGATATCTTTATGGGACAGTCGCCAACGACGGCGCGATCGCAGGGTGAAGGTTGGCACCCCGACCCCTCACGGCGTTACCAACTCCGTTGCTGGGACGGGCGGCGGTGGACCCACTTTGTCGCTACCAGCGGACGAACCTTTTGTGACCCACTCTGATCCGCGGAACAATCGCAGCGAGCGGCGGGGCAACGTCGTAAAGCCTAGAGCTCACTAAAGGTACGGAACACAACTCCACTGAAATCCCGAAGCCAGCGACGAAATAGCAGCTCACACACCCGATTCTGGATCGTAGCCCAGGAGCTCCTCGCCTTCCTGCTCGGAGATTGGCTTGTGATCTGGGAGGAGCGGCCAGGCTTCATCTCGCATGTAATTCAGAAGGTCCGCAGCTCTCCTGGATGGTGATTGCGATTGATGGTCGGCGTCGACATCGCTGAATGCCTCGTCATTGAAGATCGATATGTCGTCGATCCCTGCCTGATCCTCGTTCGCGTTGTCGCTCGCGGCCACCCGGGGTGACGGTCGGTGAGCTTTGTCGTCAAAGTCTGATGTATCTGACATGTGAAGCGCTCGGTCTATGTTCGGCCGCTTCCGTGGCTGCCGTCCTCTGGAACGAAGTTGTCGGGAGCGTACTTGTGTGGCAGTGCCTCAAGGTTCCGGTCTGCCCACGATTCGGCATCCGCGGCAACGTCGGGGTGGGTTGCCATCCATTGGGCATGGGCTGCGCATCGCCGGCGCATGTCTTGGATGTCGAGACCGTCGCCGTTCGTCTGCTCCCAGTCACGGTTCTCGTCGAGGACGTCGGGGTTGGCGGCTTCGGCGCGAGTGGCTGAGCGTTCTGCTGCAAATGCGGCTTCACGTTCCGCGTAGTCGCCCTTGCGCATCAGACCGCGCTCCTGAGGGCTTCGCGGCGTTCGTCATCGGGGAGTAGCCCGCCCATGGGGGTGACTTCGCGCGTTTCGATGTCGTGGCGTTCGAGGCCGGTAAGTGCGCGGAGCAGCGCGGGCAGGTCGTTGGTTTCGATGATGTGCTGCCAGCAGTCCAGGTTGGCCAGATGCGGTTGTCCGCACACTCCGCGGCGGAGGCGTTTGATATTGGCGAGAACCGTTGGCGCCCAGTCAGTTAGCGATGTGGCCGTGATGTGTGTGGCCAACTGGCGGTGCACTGCCCACGAGCGGCGTTCGGACCGGGTGAGGTTGGCGGTGGCGGTGTGGCGGTCCGCGGCTATCAGGATCTGGCCACCGTTCGGCACGTCCGTCACGCCAATCGCCGGATCAACCCGGCCGACGTCTCGGCGATCTCCTCGGCCAACGCGTGGACCCTGTCGGCACGGTCCATCTCGTCGACGATGGCGTCGACTTCTGCCCGGGTGTGCGGATCCGCCAGCATCTTGTCCAGGCGATCATTTCCGCGGATGAACTTCTCGGTCATTTTTGTCCTCATGGCACTGCCTGACCCACGACTTGATCGCTGCGTCGGCCGGCGTTGGGAAGGTGTCGTAGAACACATCGCTTATTGGAGCCGTGTCTGTGGCTGGGAGTGTCATGAACTCGTCCCTTTGAACGTTTCTACCGTTTACCAATGCTAATGCCGTTGATGTGGACATCGATAGGGCCAGTTTTCCGCGGAAAACGTGGGTTCCGACGATGGATTGCTTGGCAGTGCGATGGGTATCGTCGTGGTGTGTCGGATTACGGCGATCTCGGCGCCTCTGATCCCGGGAGCATAGCTCCTCACACGCTGTCCACGGCCGACGAAACCGGCGACTCTGACGTAGCCGATGACTACCCGCTACCGGCATGGGGGGCTGTGGCCTCCGTCCTCGATGATCTGCAACGCCAGGAACACCACTGGCCAGTTGGACGGATCATGTTCCAGGCGTTGATCTACTTCGCCACCCAGGCCGGAATCCCGACCGGGCTGGACTTCCAACGCGGCAACCGCAGGCCCTTCGCCCCGCTTCTCGAATGTCACCTCGGAAGCCTTCAGAATAGCGGGGTTGTCGTCGAACGACAGGCGGGCAAAATACCCGAAATTCGAATTGGCCCAACCTATCACGCCGCCATCAGCAGGTACCACGACTGTCTGGAGCAGTGGCGTGCTGACGTCGATCGCACCGTCGATCTTATGGCTCGTATGGATACCAAGACTGCCGAAGTCGCGATCACCGTACACTTCACCGCGCGCATCTTGACCGAGGAGTATGGTCGCCGACCAACGGCCACCGAAGTCATTACTTCAGTCGAGCAGTGGACCCCCAATGTCGGTCGTAATGACATCGTTGATGCACTCGCCGTGCTCGGCCTACGTGGCTGGCTCGATGTCGAACTGGACGCCAAGGCCGCCGAGATGCTTGACGCACTCATTGACAGCTGACATGGCATACAAATAGGAGGCGGACGTCATGGCCGAATCTACAACGCCAGCGAAGGCGACCTCCGACGAGACAACTGCACCGTTCAACGACGCTGTCGTCAAGAAGGCCGCTCAGCGCGCTGCGGAGGCCTCGACCAGGCTTGAGAACCGTGACACCCCCGCCGGTTATGTTCGCGGAGAGGGCGTGAAACGGCTCTTGGCTGAGCGTGAGGCGCGCAAATACTGAGGCGCTCGTGACGGTGATGCAGGCTGCATCACCGGCACAGTCCGCAGCTGGGTTGTTCTTACACCGGTCCTGGTGACGTACGAAGCACCCAAGTCCGAATCGCAGCGGAGGCGCTCAAGGCATCATCCCGGTTCGTTCGTGCTTTCGCCGTGAAGGCCCGTTGGCCTTGTGCAGCTGTGGTTGTCGCCGGTAGAGCGCGCCAACGGAAGTTGTGCGCGAGGCGGTGCAACCGGTGCACAGTGACGTCGTGCTCATCCAAAGCCTCTACCAGTCGCCGGCACGACTTGAGGAGCTCAGTCTGCCTAATGTGCTGGCCCCCATCGGCATACGAGCGAACGTATGCGACGTGCTTACCGATCAAGACCGAGAGGTTCTCTAGTTGGTCGCTCCGGGCCGTGAATTCGTCGACGATGGCTCGGTTCGCCTGGCGTTGTTGGTGGCGACGGTGCGCGGGCATTGCGGTGCACATATCTCGGATCGCTGCACCACATTCGATTGCGGTCGAGGCAAACTCCTTGCGGAGCTCTAGGTCTGCGAAGAACGTCTGGGTCTCGATACTCCCCCCGGGAGCGTGAAGTTCAAACGACAGTCCGATCGCTTTCGCGGCGGCTCCGGCGTCGGCAGCGAGCTGATTGAGTGAGCGCTTCCGCGCCCATGTCCTATCGCACTTCGCGTGGGGCCCAAGGGCCGACTGCACGCGCCTGGGTTGAGCTCCCGCGGCAATTGCAAGGCGAGCAAAAGCTTTGATCGCATCGATGTAGGGATCCGCAGCCATAAACGGATCGTAATACCCGCGACGGACACCACGGACAATGTCGACCACCACAGGGGTTGACCTGCATAGACAGACCAAATCTCAGTCTGTTCGACGTTCCGCTCGCTTGCGTTCAGGGTGATATGTGCACGTACCGACTGGATGGTCCAGCTGGACGAATAACGCAAGGAGTAGCTGTGGATATATCACTGGGATCCGGTGCGCGGGTGGTTGTTTCAGGAGCACCGCGTGCCAGATCGCGTTACGGGTCAAAGCCTGATGGGTCTCGGGGTCCGACAGGTCCGGAGCTCGATTCGGCGGGCATTCCGCAGTTTCAGTTCGGCGCGACGCTCGCAGGTGGCTTGGCAGGTTGGGTCGAGGGTGTGTCGGTGGTAGTGGCAGAGCCACTCGCGGAAGACCTGCCACCGGTGGGAACACTCGTAGAACTCAGTGGTGCTTTGAGCCTTTCGGTTCGCGGTGGTGACTATGGTTCGACGCGGGCGACTGTGTCCGGGGTCAGCGGCGTTCGTTCGCTGGGCAGCGCCGTTGATGCCCTGGCGGCGGTCGGCGCACCGAGTCGGCGTGGCGGCGGTGAGGCATGACACCACAAGTGATGCGCCGACGTGTCTGGGTCGCACTGCTCGCAGCGGCGCTGCTGTTGCTTGGCACAGCGGGCGGATACGAGTTGGCGCTAGGGACGAGAACGACACCGTCGCAGTTGGTGTCGCCTCAGGGCGCCTCAGCGCCTGCGCCTGCAGTTTCGCGGGTTGTTGAGTCGCGGGGTGTCTCAGATTGCCATCCGATGGACGGTGGCGAACTTCTGTCTTTGGGGCGCTACAGCTTTGCTACAAGATCGGCGGTTCCCGTGGCAATTGATTTCACTTTTCGTGTGTGGGGTCCAAGGTGTGTCATCTCCGCGGGCATCGTTAAGCCAGCAGGGTTTGGTGCGTCAGCCGGCGGACTTGAATGGTCGGCGCCAGCGTGGGACGAAAGTCACGCTGGTCCTCGCTCAGCGGAACTGGTTGATGTTCCAGGTCTTTCAGATTGCGGCCCGGGGGTGCGTCAAGGTGCGTGGGGCGACAACAGCGGCGGTGGCCCGTTCGTCGCGGTGCTCGGGCGGGACGGAACGCTGTGGGGTCCGCGCTGCTTCGTTTCGAGTGGGGTGGCGACGTCGTGAAGCATGTGACGCTCTGGGCGGTCGCTGTGTTGGTAGCGATCGGTACGGCAGCTCTATTCGGCGTCGGCGATCTGGCCACAACGCTTTGTCTGACCCTTGGAGCAGTCTGGGCAGTGGTAGCAGTGGCCCTACGGATTCGCCGTCGCCGCTTTCTGCGCTCGTGGAGCGCGGCGGGCCTTACCCCCGCAATGGCGGTGCTGATAGACCGAGCACGGTGGTGGGCTGTGTGCTCGTCGGTCGGGCTGGATCGCAGGTCGGATCGATGGGTGTCCGGAACCGGTCGGAAGGCCGTTCCGACGCGTGTTCGGGTCTTTCCAACCGTCGGCCCTATCGCACCCGCTCCATTTGGCGCCGTAGTCACTGTTTGGGGAGTTGACGGGCAAGCGCTAGCTGATTGGGTGCGGTTGTCCCCAGCGTTAGCAGCAGCCTTGCGGGTTCCGGCCATAACCGTGACCGCACCGCGGCCAGGAGAGTTCGCTTTGGCGTTGAGGACGTCCGATCCGCTGGCCGCTCCCATGCATCTTGATGGGCCGGTAGTAGCCGAGCCCGATACTTGGGGACTTCCTCTTGGCCTGGACGAGGTAGGGCACGGACTTGGACTCCCGCTGGAGAACGTGTCCGGCATCTTGATCGGAGGTACTCCTGGCTCCGGCAAGTCGGCCTACTTGGGCTTTGCCCTCGCGGGATACGCTGCGCGGCCGGATATCCAGCTGGCCATCGTGGATGGCCGGGGTGGCCATGATCACGATGCACTCGCACCTCGGTGCTGGCGGTACATTGCCGGCGATACCGCACACGACCTGCTCACGGTTCGCGATGCCCTTCGAGCCGTCCAGACACTGATGCGCGAGCGGATCTCGAGCTCACTGGAGCTATACGGGCATCACAACCTTTGGTCCGTATGGCCGTCGCCGCAGCATCCCGCCGTCTTCTTGGTCATCGATGAGTTCCAGGCGTACATGCCAAACCAGTTCACAGCGAAAGCGGACAAAGAAATAGCAGGTGAAATCACATCGATAGTCACAGACGTGGTAAAGCGCGGTCGGTCGGCCGGAGTTGTCGTCTTCTTGGCGACTCAGCGGCCAACGACAGATTCGATTCCGTCTGCACTTCGTGACAATTGCGGCAATCGCATCTGCTTCTCGGTGATGAATCGCGATTCCGCTGAAGCGGTACTAGGTACGCATTCAGCCGAGGATGACGTGTCACCTATTCGCCAACCAACAGGCATTGGGGTGACGGTCGTCAACGGTGGATTAGTGAGGTTCAGGGCCCCGCTTGTTCCAGAGCACCGATTGGCCGAATATGTGTCATCGTTCGGCGATTTGGCCACTGATCCCCTTGATTTATTAAGCAGTTATCTTGCGATCGGTGCGAATGAGGAGGATTTGAAGAATGCCTGAGGACGTACTCGCGGATTTTCATCCGCTTCGACAGGCAGCAATCATTCGCCGTCATGTCGTCGAGTTCGAGGGGACGACGGGAGACGGAGCTCACCGCTATAGGTCACCGTCTGAGGTTCGTTCAGTGGTAGCGGAGTTGATTGATCGCGATCAGACGGAGGGACTTTCGAGAAACGGCCTGTGTGCGTTCACTCGCCAGCGGGTGAGGGCGTCGGAGCGCGAGCCTGCTAAATCGGGTTGGCGACGTGAAATGTTCGAGGCGATGTCGGCATTCGGCACTCAATGCTGGGCGTGCGATTCGAACCGCGCCTGCTATATCGACCATGATCATTTCACCGGCCAGGTCCGCGGCCTCTTGTGCGCAGAATGCAACCGGAACATTGACGACTGCCTCCATCCCTGGGGGGTCGAATGCTGCGCGTCTGCATATTTGAACTCCTGGCCGGCAGAATTTCTTTCCTATCATTATCGACCTGAAAATACGGTGAAGCGCTTTGATCGCATTCGTTGCCATGTACTGGGATTCAATATCTTCGAAGTGAAATGCTGGCCATCTAGGAATCCAGCGGAGTGGATTTGGGAGCCTCCGCAGGATGAGTCGCTGCGACATTTGGAGCAGTGCAAGCTACGCGAGCTTCGGGCAGAGTTTGCAGCTGGACGCCTTGTTGCTCGGACACAAGGAAACGCGTAGCGGATTCCGCGTGAGCCAAAAAACGGAGATAACACGGAACGAAAGGATTCAAGAAATGACTGTCAATACTGATGTGCCGGAATTGCTGACGGCACGCGAAGCCGGGGAACTGTGTGGCATTGCGCCATCAACGCTCCACGAGTATGCGGTGCGCCTCGAGGCAGGCGGAGCTCAGCAGGGACCGCCGCATGTGGCACTGGGACCGCGGCGGCGCCGATGGGTACGTGCTGACGTGATCGCCTGGTTGGAGGCGCGTCGTGTCGGACGGTGAATCGAGCATCTCGTTAGGGCGGATGTTCGACGGAATGAATGAGAAGCAGCGTCAACGGTGCCAACGCGATTTGCTATCTAAGTCATCGGCCGTTGCAAAACACGGTTGGTTCGAGTACCGACGCATCTGGTCGCAGGGTGAGGTGGTCGCGGTGGCCCTGGTCCTGGACGATACGGAAGAACTTGTGCGACAGTTCGATACGAAGACTTCAGCACTGAATCGCTGGGCGTTTGATCCATGGGGACTCGATGCCGGCGAGATAGAGGTGAAATCGGGGTGCCCGCGGACTCGTGAGTTCTTTGATTCGCTGAGAGCAGTCATTCGCGGGGAAGGTTGCACCGTAGTCCGGACTACCAAGACAGATCCCGACGGCTACGCGCAGACGGTGCACGAGACGAATCGGGAAACCGGGTACTGATGGCGATCACCAAGTACCTCACGGGCGCCGGTGAGCCACGTTGGCGGGTGGAGTGGCGTGTACCGGGTCGAGTAAAGCGGCGCAAGGTGTTTCGTACTGAGCGGCAGGCCAGAGCATTTGAGGCCGAAGTCATATCGGCGAAGAACCGCGGCATGGTCGTTGATCCGAAGCGCGGCGCGAACATCACCGTCGAACTTGCGTACAGGAGATGGCTCAGCTCGCGCGCCGATCTCACACCGAAGGTTCGTCGCGGGTATGAGGACTGCTGGCGTATCGCTGTGCGTGACGAGTTCGGCGCCTGGCCGCTGACGGCCGTCGACCGTCACTCGGTCCAGGAATGGGTAAACGCGATGGCAGGCGTCGGGCCTCGCACGAAGCGGTGGCGGCACTCGGTGCTCAGGATGGTCATGCAGCACGCCGTTGACAACGAGTGGATCGTCAAGAACCCCTGCTTATCGACGACGTTTCCGGCCCTGACGCAGCGTGAGCATGTGTATCTCACTGCCCAAGAAGTTGAGCACCTCGCGGAGCTGTGCGGCGCCCAGGGGGACGTCGTGCTCATTCTCGCCTACTTGGGCCTCAGGTGGGGGGAGCTGATGGGCCTGCGGGTCTCTGACGTTGATTTGGCTGCTCGCCGGGTGCGAGTCCGCCGGTCAGTCACCCAGGTCGGCGGAAAGCTCGTCGAAGGGCGAACGAAGTCGGTGTCAGGTTTGAGGACCATTCCGATCCCGCGCCGGATCCACGACATCCTGGCCGCCCGCATCAGGGGTCGGCCACTGGGGGCGCCAGCGATTACGTCGCCGCGGGGAGCGTTGTTGAGCCGGGAGAACTGGGTGCGGGCAGTACGGTGGAATCAGCAGCGCGAACGCATCGGCCGACCGACCTTGCGGATACACGATCTCCGCCACACTTACGCATCTCTTGCACGTTCAGCTGGCGCCGACCTTCGACTATTGCAGCGCACTCTGGGCCACGCCTCAATCACCGTCACGGCGCACACCTACGCGGACCTCTATGACACCGATCTGGACGCCGTCGCTGATGCTCTCGACGCACTGAACTCCGCGACGAAAACTGACCTTCCGTCTGGCAACGCAGAACAGGATGGCCCACCACAGGCCCACCGCGAGGGCTAACGACCAATAATGACCGAGTTGGACAAGCACGAATCCACCAGATGACCTGCGGATTCCTTTGTGGCCAGGGCCGGGATCGAACCGGCGACCTTCCGCTTTTCAGGCGGACGCTCGTACCAACTGAGCTACCTGGCCGGAAGGCCCCGACTCTTACGAGCCGATGTGCCTCGCCGTAATGGCGACCCTGACGGGACTCGAACCCGCGACCTCCGCCGTGACAGGGCGGCGCGCTAACCAACTGCGCCACAGGGCCTTGCTGCGCGACACCACCAACATACGTCGCACGTACCCCCTACGGGATTCGAACCCGCGCTACCGCCTTGAAAGGGCGGCGTCCTAGGCCGCTAGACGAAGGGGGCCAGCCGAATCGCTCCGGGGTACTCACAACGCTGTGTCGTTGGGAGCTTGCATAGCTTAGGGTACCGGTGCCCAAATCCTCAAACCGCATGGTCGCGGGGCGGATCCAGGTGGTCGCAGACACCGCGCCCGCCACCAGGTACCCTTTCACTCCGCGCCCCTATAGCTCAGTTGGTAGAGCTACGGACTTTTAATCCGCAGGTCCCAGGTTCGAGCCCTGGTGGGGGCACCGCCGCTCCCGTCGCCGCTTGACCTTGCCCCTCGGGGCAAGGTTTAGCGTGGCGGCGAGGAGTCAGCATGCACATCAGTGAATTGGCGCGGCGCGCGAACGTGACCACCAAAGCGGTCCGCTATTACGAGGACTTGGGTCTGATCAGTCCCGGCCGGGCCCCCAACGGCTACCGCGAGTACGACGACACCGACCTGAGGGCGGTGGAGGAGATCCGCACGCTCGCCGAGCTGGGTGTCCCGCCCGCCAAGGCGGCCCCGTTCATCGAATGCCTGCAGGCCGGCCACATCAATAGCGACGACTGCCCGGCCTCGCTCGCGGTCTACCGCGACAGCATCGCCGAGATCGATCGGATCGTGGCCGCCCTCACCAGCCGGCGGGCGCTGTTGGCCGGCCGATTGGATGAGATCGACGAGATCCTCACCCGCCGAACCGAGTCGCCCGCGGATTACACGACGCTGCCGTCTGGCCTTCCCGAGCCCACCGACGACGGGCGGGCCGCACACCTGCCGGGCATCCGGATCCCCGCCGTCGCGCTGACCGCCAGCAGCGGTGACCGGGTGAACCTCGCCGACCTGCCGCCGGGCCGCACCATCGTCTACCTCTACCCGCTGACCGGCCGCCCGGGCGTCGACCTGCCCGACGGCTGGGACGCCATTCCCGGCGCCCGTGGCTGCTCCACCGAAGCCTGCAACTTTCGCGACCACTTCGACGAACTGCGCGACCTCGGCGTCGCCGCGATCTACGGATTGTCCAGCCAGAGCCCGCAGTATCAGGCCGAGGTCGTCGACCGCCTGCACCTGCCCTTCCAGATGTTGTCCGACCCGGCATTCGCGGTCGCCGACGCCCTGAACCTGCCGACCTTCGCCGCGACCGGCCACCCGAAGTTGTACTCGCGGCTGACTTTGGTGATCCGCGACGGCGTCGTCGAGCACGTTTTCTACCCGATCTTCCCGCCGAACACGCACGCCGAGCAGGTCCGCGCCTGGCTCGCGCAGAACCGCTGAAAGAACTGACACCACATGCTGATTCATCCATGGGACGCCGCGCTGGATACCGCCGAGTGGCAGGACTGGCTGGCCGCTACCGACCGCTTCGGAACGCTGGCGGTCAACAATCTCGACCCGACCCAGGCTCCGCTGCTCGTACCGACCCACTTCACCAGTGCCGGAGCGGAGTTGATCGTGCACCTGGCGCGGCCGAATCCGGTCTGGGCTCACCTGGAGGCGGCCACCGAGGTCCGCTTGGCGGTGATCGGCGACTACGCCTACATCCCCACCTACTGGCGCGCCAAAGCCGGCGGACCCGACGAGGACGGCGTGCCCACCAGCTACTACTCCGCGGTGCAATTCGTCTGCCGCCCAACAGTCGTCGACGACCCCGCAGCCAAGGCAGAGATCCTGGGCCGCCAGCTCGCCGACTTTCAGCCCGAGGGGCGCCACGCGTCGGTCGGCGTCGGCCAGGAGCCCTACGGTCGGATGCTGGCGGGCATCCGCGGCCTGCGGCTGGCCGTGGTGCGGGTGGAGGCCAAGTTCAAGTACGACGACGCCAACCCGGTGGAACATCGCGAACGCGTCATCGGGCACCTGGAAGACCGCCGCCGGGGGCTTGATGTCAACGCCGCCGCGCAGCAGCGCCGCAGGCTGGCGGCCATCGGAGACTGGAAGACGCACCAGAACCGGACGTGACCGGACCCCGAGCGCGGGTCACGCGCTGCGCGCGGTCGCGATCTCGTCGGCGAGCGGGGCGATCGCGGAGATGATCTGCCCGACAATCGGCTCCGGCACCCCGGCGCCGGCCAGGCTGTCGGTGAGATGGGCCGCCACCAGATTGAAGTGGTGCAGGGTGATGCCGCGGCCCTGATGGACCTGGCGCATCGGCGCCCCGGTGTACTCCAGCGGCCCACCGAGGGCGGCCGCGAAGAACTCGACCTGCTTACCCTTGAGCCGGGCCATGTTCGTCCCGGTGAAGAAACCCGCCAGCTGATCATCGGCCAGTACGCGTCGATAGAAGTCCTCGACGACGACCTCGAGCGCCTCGGCCCCGCCGATCCGGTCATAGATGCTCATCATGCGATCAGCCTCGGCGAATCCCGTTGCCTCCCGGTTTCTCATCGGTAGCGGGCCGACTACGGGTCCCTCACACCGGCGTTTGCCCCGGCCTGCTGCACGGCATCCAGGAACGCCGATTATCGTGTCCTGCGGGGGGTCGGCGTGTTGAACGTACGGTTGAACGAAGGAGTCACGATGCTCTCCGGGCGCCTGACCACTCGGGCCATTGCCACCTCGATCGGCGCGTGCGCATGCGCGGCCGTCATGACGGTCGGTGTCGCGCCGGCCTACGCCTCTCCCGAGGACGACCGGTTCGTCGCGATCGTCAAAGAGTTGGGCATCCCGACGAACTCTCCCGAGGAGGCCGCCCAGGTGGGCCGCGGCATCTGCGATGCGGTCGAGCGGGGCAAGATCGAACCCGCCCGCACCGTCCGGGGCATCATCGCCCAGTTGATGTCCAAGGGCGTCGAGAAGGGCAAGGCCGCCAACCTGATGTGGGGCGCGGTCGACGTCTATTGCCCGCAGTACCGTTCGATCGTCGGGCGCTGACGCCGCGACGTCACACCTGCGGGCAGTAGTGCATCCCGTTGTCCCGGTGCCCAACCGGCGGCAGATTACGCGCGGGGGTGTGCACCAGCGGCGCGTCGACGGGCGCGCGCCCGGTGGCCCGGTCCCATCCGGCGCGGGCCCGTGGGTGCATCCGGCGCCGCACCGGAACCAGCTTGAAGACGTGGCCGATGATCTTGCCGAGCAGGCGATGACGCCGCTCGTCGCGGTCGGACCACGTGTAGCCCATCAGATCGCGCACGGCCGGGTCGTACAGCCCGACGGTGAACCAGACGAACAACGGGTGCAGGACGTACTTGCGCTGCAGCGCCCACAGCCAGTCCGGCATCTTCGCCGCGAACGGCGGCTTGGGCAGCTCGGACAGGTCGAGCACGTCACGGGCGGCCTTGTTGTTCTCTAACACGTTGCGGCACATGTGATCCCAGTACACCTGGAAGTCCTCCCAGGTTTCCGGGACCGGCCGCATGCTCATGCCGTACATCGAGTACCACTGCTTGTGCTCATCGAACAGCTGCCGCTTCTCGGCCTCGGTGATACCGCCGGCCAGACGCTCGGCGACGATGATCGTGCCGACGAAGAACGTCGAGTGCGCCCAGTAGAAGACCTCGGGGTTCAGGGCGTGGTAGCGCCGCCCGAGTGAGTCGACGCCCTTGATGTCGACGTGGTAGTCACGGACCTCGGCGCCGGTCTGTGGCGCCCGGTCGGTGTCGAATACCACCCCGCCGATCGGGTACAGCGAACGCAGCAGCCGGGGCCAGCGTTCCTGGAAGAAGATCGAGTGCTCCTCGACGGCGGCACCGAGCTGCGGGTGCATGTTCTGCATCGAGCCGGCCCACGGACCCTGCAGCATTCCGCGCCAGTCACCGAAGTACTTCCAGGTCAGCGAGTCGGGCCCGAGTGCGGCGGGCAGCGCCTGATAACCGTTGGGCCCGACCGGGCACCCCGCAGCGAGAACAGCGGATGCGCTGGTCACCGGGCATGTCTCAGAAGTATCTTGTGTCACAGGCGCGCTTTCTGCCGACAGGATGATCGCCTCTTGCGAATTTTTGACTACGTCCGTTGTCATAGAGTTTAGGAGCAGATGTGTCGTCCGGTCAACGACGCGGCCGATGGTCAGGGGTTCCGCTGCGGGAACGCCCGGCCCTGCGGCGCGACGAGCTGATCACGGCGGGCGTGAAGTTACTCGGCGATGCGCAGGGCCCGGCCCTGACGGTGCGCGCCGTTTGCCGCGACGCCGAGCTGACCGAGCGGTACTTCTACGAGAGTTTCGTCGACCGCGACGACTTCGTCCGCGCGGTCTACGACGATGTGTGCACCAGGGCGATGTCCGCACTGGTCAGCGCCACCACCCCGCGCGACGCGGTGGAACGGTTCGTCACGCTCATGGTCGACGACCCGATGCGCGGCCGGGTGCTGTTGCTGGCGCCCGAGTCCGAACCCGTGCTCACCCGGTCCGGGGCGGAATGGATGCCGAACTTCATCAAGCTGCTGCAGCAGAAACTGACCCGGATCGCCGACCCGGTGCGGCAGGCGATGGTGGCGACCAGCCTGATCGGGGCGTTGACGGCACTGTTCACCGCCTACCTCGACGACCGGTTGCCGGCCAGCCGCGAGCAGTTCATCGACTACTGCGTCGACATGCTGGTCGGGCGGGTGGCGAACTTCTGAGCCCGCACCCTCACTCGTCGGGGGTGCTGGCGCCTTCGAGTTCTTCCTCTTCTTCGGCCGCGGCCTCGTCGGCGGCCGCTTTGGCCTCGCGGCCGGCCGGGCTGGCCACCGAGGCACCGGGGCCGGTTGCCGTGGCATGGTCGCCGTCGCAGTTCAGCGACAGCATCACCTCGTCCTCGGAGTGGGTGTACTCGTCACCGGCGTCGCGCACGAACGGCGCATCCCAGGCGTTGGTGACCACGCAGTCGTCCTGCGACAGCTTGCTGCCGACCGTGACGGCCACCTTCGGCGAACCGCCGTCCTCCTCGATCGCCTCGGAGGCGTCGGCATAGGTCTCGCCCACCACATCGGGGGCGGCGACCGCCACGCCCGCGCCGAACAGGCCAAGCGAAAACGCGGCGGCCACCGTCCCGGCAGCCACTGCGACGAGCTTCTTCATATACGCCCTCACGGTCTTCTCACCACGGTCTGGTCCGCGGTGAGATTACCGAGCCGGGCACGCCAAAAGCGGTGGCCCGGAAGGGAACTGTGAGTGAACTGTCGACGGCCCTACTCGTCGGGCGTGCTGACCCCTTCGAGCTCTTCCTCTTCGGCGGCCGCGGCCTCGTCGGCGGCATCCTTGGCCTCGCGGCCGGCCGGGCTGCCCACCGAGGCGCCCGGGCTGGTCGCCGTGGCGTGGTCGCCATCGCAGTTCAGCGCGACCATGACCTCGTCGGCGGCATGGGTGAACTCGCCACCGTCGTCACGGGTGAACGGCGCATCCCAGGCGTTGGTGACGATGCAGTCGTCCTGCGACAGCTTGCTGCCGACCGTGACGGCCACCTTGGCCGTGCCGCCATCGTCCTCGATCGCGGTCGAGGCGTCAGAATAGGTCTGGCCGACCACATCGGGAGCGGCCGCCGCAACGCCTGCACCGAACAGGAGGGACGACACGGCTGCGCTCGCAGCGATGCCGGCTCCGGTCCCGAGAACGATGAGCTTCTTCACGTGTGCCCGACCTCCGAGTCTGGGTATCCGACGATTGACGACGACTGAATGATGAACGAGGGGTGGCGATTGTTCGACGTTCGAGCGGATCGTACCGCTCTCCGCCGCGTGGCGCAGTGCTGTTGCGGCGCCCGGGGCGTAACTTGATGTCACCGGGTTACACAGATATATTGACTGCAACCAATAGGTACAGATAACTGGGCGGCGCCCTCCGGCGCGAGGAAGGGTAAGGACCTATGTCGAAGGAACTCACCGACCTGCAGCTCCTACACGAGCTCGAGCCCGTCGTGGAGACGAGCATCAACCGCCACATGCGGATGCGTAAGGACTGGAATCCACACGATTACATCCCGTGGTCGGATGGCAAGAACTACTACGCACTCGGCGGTCAGGACTGGGAGCCCGGCCAGTCCAAGCTGTCGGAGGTCGCCCAGACCGCGATGGTGCAGAACCTGCTCACCGAGGACAACCTGCCCTCCTATCACCGCGAGATCGCGATGAACATGGGCATGGACGGCGCCTGGGGCCAGTGGGTCAACCGCTGGACCGCCGAGGAGAACCGGCACGGCATCGCACTGCGCGACTACCTCGTCGTCACCCGGGCCATCGACCCGGTGGAGCTCGAGGAACTGCGCGTCGAGCAGGTGACCCGCGGCTTCTCCCCCGGCCAGAACCAGCAGGGCGA
>NZ_JBSFPX010000054.1:0-37242 GCF_053588415.1 Mycobacterium sp. NPDC003449 | reverse complement strand
GGTCGTCGATCGACGCGCGCTCGCGGTCGGCCAGCTCCTTCTGCACCTCGAACACGTCGACGACCTGCTGACCATCCCGCTGGCCGATTCGTCGCTGACCTGGTCACCCGAGGAGATCCACGAAGAGGTCGACAACAACTGCCAGTCCATCCTCGGTTACGTGGTCCGCTGGATCGACGCCGGCGTCGGCTGCTCGAAGGTGCCCGATATCCACGATGTCGCACTCATGGAGGACCGCGCCACGCTGCGCATCTCCAGCCAGCTGCTGGCCAACTGGCTGCGGCACGGCGTGATCACCGCCGACGACGTCAACACCAGCCTGCGCCGGATGGCCGCGGTCGTCGACGAGCAGAACGCCAAGGACCCCGATTACCTGCCGATGGCGCCGAACCCGGACGCCAGCATCGCGTTCGCCGCGGCGCAGGAGTTGATCCTGTCCGGGGCCGAACAGCCCAACGGCTACACCGAGCCGATCCTGCATCGGCGTCGGCGCGAGTTCAAAGCCGGCACCGCTGACCGGTGATTAGACTTCGGCGGGGCCGGATGACCGACGAGTACAGGGGTTAGGGATGGGCAGGCACAGCGTTCCCGACCCCGAGGATTCGCCGGACCGTCCCGAGCGTCCCGAACCGCCGCACCGCGAACCCGATTCCGGGCGCGGCGGTCCCGGGCGGCCCGGCCCCGGCCGACCCCGGCCCGGTGATCGGCCCGGTGGCGAGGCGAACGGGTTCGACGACCGGCCGGGATACGACCGGGGCCCGGGCCGCGGGCCCGACCCCGGTCCCCCGCCGCCCCGCCGCAGGCACCGCTACCTCGACGACGATGACGACACCGACCAGTCGGGGATCGCCGAGCAGGCCAGCGGCCCGTACCAGGGCCGCTACGCCGACGAGGATTACGACGACTACGCCGGCGAGACCTACACCGGCGCAGGCTACGACGAGGCCGACCGCGGCGGCGGATACCGCGGCGACGACCGCTACCGGGACGAGCGCTACCGCGGTTCGGGGTACGCCGAATATCCGGATGACGAGTACACCGACGAGTACGCGGGCGACTACGCCGACGAGTACGCGGACGACTACGCCACCGAGTACGAGTACGACGATGACTACGTCGACGGCGATCAGCCGACCACCCAGCTGGCCGCGGTCGGTGACGACCCGCCGCCCTCGACGCCGCCGAGGGGACAGCACAGCGGCGAGTGGGACGGCGGCGAGTGGACGGGTAGCCACCGGGCCGCCGCGTCCGGCCGCCGCGGCGTCAGCATCGGGGTGATCGTCGCGCTGGTGACGGTCGTCGCGGTGGTCGGCGGGGTGGTGCTGTGGAAGTTCTTCGGCGATGTGCTGTCGAACCGCAGCGACGCCGCCGCGGCCCGCTGCGTCGACGGTGAGCTCGGGGTGGCGGTCATCGCCGACCCGACCATCTCCTCGCAGATCGAGACGCTGGCCAACAAGTACAACGAGACGGTCAGCCCGGTCGGCGACAAGTGTGTCAAAGTACGCGTGCAGTCCGCCGAATCCGACCGGGTGGTCAGCGGTTTCGCCAACGCGTGGCCGTCCGAACTCGGTGACCGGCCGGCGCTGTGGATCCCCTCCAGCGGCATCGCCAGCGCCAGGCTGGAGGCCACCGCCGGCGAGAAGACGGTCAGCGACAGCCGCTCCCTGGTCACCTCACCGGTGCTGCTCGCCGTCCGCCCCGAGCTGAAAGATGCTTTGGGGCGGCAGAACTGGTCCAAGCTGCCGGAACTGCAGAGCAGTCCGGCCGCCATGAACGGACTCCGCCTGCCGGGTTGGGGCACCCTGAAACTGGCCCTGCCCAACCGCAACAACGGCGATGCGGCCTACCTGGCGGCCGAAGCCGTGGCCACCGAATCGGCCCCGTCGGGATCACCGCCGAGTTCGGGCATCGGCAGTGTCAACACACTCGTCGGCGGAGCGCCCAAGCTCGACGACGGCGAACTCGGTACGGCGCTGGACGCCCTGATCGATGCCGGCGACGCGGCCTCGGCGCCCGTGCACGCCGTGGCGACCACCGAACAGCAGCTGTTCCAGCGGGCCACCTCCAGCGACGATGCCAAGGAGTCGCTGACCGGCTGGCTGCCCGCCGGCCCCACCGCCGTCGCGGACTATCCCGCGGTGCTGCTGGCCGGCGATTGGCTGGAGCAGGAGCAGGTGGCTGCGGCCAACGAGTTCGCCCGCTATCTGCGCAAACCCGAGCAGCTCGGCGAATTGGCCAAGGCCGGGTTCCGGGCCGAGGGCACCAGCCCGCCGTCGAGTGATGTCACCGACTTCGGGCCGATCGGTTCACCGGTGTCCGTCGAGGACAACTCGATGCGGGTCACGCTCGCCAATGCGATGTCGGCGCCCGCGTCAAGCCCGGCCGTCACGATCATGCTGGACCAGTCGATGCCCACCGAGGAGGGCGGGAAATCACGGCTGGCCAATGTGGCGGCCGCACTCAGCAGCCGGCTCAAGGCGCTGCCCACCACCTCCGAGGTCGGGCTGTGGACGTTCGACGGAACCGAAGGGCGCTCGGAGGTGGCGACCGGGCCGCTCGCCGAGCCGGTCAGCGGTCAAGCCCGTTCATCGTTGCTGGCCTCGACCCTCGAGGATCAGTCGGCGTCGGGCGGCGGCGCGGTTTCGTTCACCACGCTACGGCTGGTCTATAACGAGGCGATCGCCAATTTCAATGCCGACCGCAGCAATTCGGTCCTGGTGATCACCACCGGACCGCACACCGACCAGAGCCTCAGCTCCGATGGGTTGGAGGCGTTCATCCGCGGGGCGTTCGACCGGGAGCGGCCGGTCGCGGTCAACGTGATCGACTTCGGCGACGATTCCGACCGGTCGGCCTGGGAAGCGGTCGCCGAGACCACCGGCGGCACCTACCAGAACATGTCCAGTTCGTCCTCCCCGGAGCTGACCGCGGCCATCACCACCATGCTCGGCTGAGCGCCGCCCCCTCGTAGGCACCGCGAGCGCGCGTGTCTGTACAAGGACACGCCGTGAATCGCGTGCAGGAGCGGTCGCTCGCCGAGGCAGTCCGCGCCCCCGGCTACGCGAAGGCCTCCACGGGCGGGCAGGAGCACACCAGATTGCGGTCGCCGTAGGCGCCGTCGATGCGCCGCACCGGCGGCCACACCTTGGGCCGGAACGCCTTTCCCAGCGGATAGGCCGCCTGCTCGCGGGTGTACGGGTGCTGCCAGTCCGCCACCAGCAGGCATTCGGCGGTGTGCGGGGCGCCGCGCAACGGGTTGTCCTCGACCGGCCACTCCCCCGAGCCGACCCGGTCGATCTCGGCGCGGATGGCGATCATCGCCTCGCAGAAGGCGTCGACCTCGGTCAGGCTCTCACTCTCGGTCGGCTCCACCATCAGTGTGCCAGCAACCGGGAAGCTCATCGTCGGCGCGTGGAAACCGTAGTCCGCCAGGCGTTTTGCCACATCGTCCACGGTCACGCCGGTGTCCTTGGTGATACCGCGCAGGTCCAGGATGCACTCGTGGGCGACCATGCCGTTCTCGCCGGTGTAGAGCACCGGGTAGTACTCATCGAGGCGGCGCGCGATGTAGTTGGCCGAGGCGATCGCGGTCAGCGATGCCGCGCGCAGCCCGTCGGCACCCATCATCCGGATGTAGGCCCAGGTGATCGGCAGGATCGAGGCCGAGCCGTAGGGTGCGGCCGAGACGGTGTGCTCATCGGGCAATTCGTCGGCCAGCGGGTGGCCGGGCAGGTACGGGGCCAGGTGTGAGCGCACTGCGACGGGCCCGACACCGGGACCGCCGCCGCCGTGCGGGATGCAGAAGGTCTTGTGCAGGTTCAGGTGGCTGACATCGCCGCCGAAGCGGCCCGGCCGGGCCAGGCCGACGAGGGCGTTGAGGTTGGCCCCGTCGACGTAGACCTGACCGCCCGCATCGTGCACCGCGGCGCAGATGTCGGCGACGTCATGCTCGTACACCCCGTGCGTGGATGGGTAGGTGATCATCAGTGCCGCAATACGATCCGCGTGTTCGGCGACCTTGGCCCGCAGATCGTCGAGATCGACGTCACCGTTGCCCCTGCAGGCCACCACCACGACCCGCATGCCGGCCAGTGCGGCCGACGCGGCGTTGGTGCCGTGGGCACTCGACGGGATCAGGCAGATGTCGCGGGCCGTCTCGCCGCGGGCGTCGTGGTAGGCCTTGATGGCCAGCAGCCCGGCGTACTCCCCCTGTGAACCGGCGTTGGGCTGCAGCGACACCTCGTCGTAGCCGGTGATCGCGGTCAGCCAGGACTGCAGATCGGCGATCAGCCTGCGCAACCCGGGGTTGTCCGATGCCGGTGCGAACGGATGCTGACCGGCGAACTCGGGCCAGGTGATCGGCTCCATCTCGGCGGCGGCGTTGAGCTTCATGGTGCACGAGCCGAGCGGGATCATGCTGCGGTCCAGCGCGATGTCCTTGTCCGCCAAGGACCGCAGGTACCGCATCATCTCGGTCTCGGTCCGGTATCTGGTGAACGCCGGGTGGGTGAGGAATTCCGATGTGCGGGTAAGAACCCCGGTATCCGGGGCGGCTCCGGACCCCGATGTCGCCGCCGGGGCGGCTCCGGACCCCGATGTCGCCGCCGGGGCGGCTCCGAACGCCTCCAGCACGGCCGCCACATGATCCTCGGTGGTGACCTCGTCGCAGGACACCGACACATGGTCGTCGTCGACGCGCCACAGGTTGATGCCCTTGGCCTTGGCGGCGGCGATCACGTCGTCGGCCCGTCCGGGCACTTTGGCCAGAACGGTGTCGAAGTATTTGTCGTGCACCAGCGCATCGCCCAGCCCAGCCGCGATCGCTCCGGCGTGCCCGTGCACGCGTCGCGCGATCGCGGTCAGCCCGTCGGCGCCGTGATAGCTGGCGTACATCGCGGCCATCACCGCGAGCAGCACCTGCGCGGTGCAGATGTTGCTGGTCGCCTTGTCCCGGCGGATGTGCTGTTCGCGGGTCTGCAGTGCGAGGCGGTATGCCGGAGCGCCGTCGGCATCGAGCGAGACGCCGACCAGACGGCCGGGCAACTGGCGGGCATGTTTGGCGTGCACGGCGAGATACCCGGCGTGCGGCCCGCCGAATCCCATTGGCACACCGAATCGTTGGCTGGTACCGAAGGCGACGTCGGCGCCGATGTCACCGGGCGGGGTGATCACGGTCATGGCCAGCAGGTCGGCACCGACCGCGACCAGGGCGCCGCGGTCGTGGGCGTCGGAGACCAGGCTCGCCCAGTCCGCCACCCGTCCGCTGGCGCCGGGCAGCTGCACGATGACGCCGAAGAACTCACCGTCGGGCAGCCCGTCGCACAGATCGGCGGTGACGATCTCAATACCCAGCGGCCGGGCCCGGGTCGCGAGCACCGCGGCGGTCTGGGCGTAGATGTCGGAGTCGACCACCAGCCGGTTCGTCTTGGACTTGGTGGCGCGGTGCATCAACGTCATGGCCTCGGCGGCCGCGGTGCCCTCGTCGAGCATCGACGCGTTGGCCACCTCAAGGCCGGTCAGATCGCTCACCATGGTCTGGAAGTTGAGCAGGGCCTCCAGCCGGCCCTGGCTGATCTCCGGCTGGTACGGCGTGTAGGCCGTGTACCAGGCCGGGTTCTCAAGAATGTTGCGCCGCAACACCGGCGGGGTGTGGGTGGCGCTGTACCCCTGACCGATCATCGACACTGCGACGGTGTTCGTATCGGCCAGTGCCCGCAGCTCGGCGAGCGCCTGCTCCTCGCTGGCCGCGGTGGGCAGCTGGTCCAGCCCGGGCGCCCGGCCGTCGGCGGCCACCGCATCGAGAATGCCCGCCGGCAGGGCTTTGGCGGCGAGTTCGTCGAGGGAGGCCACACCGATCACATCGAGCATGGTGGCGACCGCGGGCGCATCCGGGCCGATATGGCGGTCAGCGAAAAGATGCTGGTGATGCGGATGATGCTGGTCGGTCACGACACTCTCCTGGTCAGGGCGCAGACATACTGCAGTCCCTCTCCCTCTGTCGTCGACCCGGCCGGGCGCCTGAGAGATTCGGCTCGGTCGAGCCTTTCCCCATGGGCGGGCGCTCATGGCGAGCACCGCTTTCCAGAGGCATCGGGGCCCGGCGCGGTCCTGGGTGCCTGAGAGGTTGACGGAGAGGTGTTGCTCCTTCGGCGTCCGTGACTGGCCGTCACGAAACTCTCCCGCACCAGGGCGATGCGTTGCTGATTCTACCGGTCGGTCATATCCAGTGCCGTCCATGCCAGCGCGGTGGCCCCGTCGCGCAGGGCCGCGTCGGCCAGCGGCCCCACGGCGGCGTCGGCGAACTCCCGTTGATGGTTGACTGCGGGCAGCGATCCGATCCCGAGATAGGGATGGATGGCGCGCACCACCTGCGACACGTTGCCCATATCGGTCGACGCCGTCTTCATCGCCGCCGCACCGTTGGGCGGTTCGACGGTCATATCGCGGCCCAGCGCGCCAGCGTTGTCCACGAACAGGCCCAGCAATTCCTCGTCGTTACGGAACTCCGAGTACGGCGGGGATTCCAATTCGATGTCGAGCTCACAGCCGGTGCCCAGCGCACCGGCCTCGAAGCAGGACCGGATCCGTCGTTCGATCCCGGCGAGTTCTGCCAGGCTGCGCGCGCGTACGTACCAGCGGCCGGTGGCGCTGGCGGGGATCGCGTTGGGCGCGGACCCGGCGTCGGTCACCACCCCGTGCACTCGCACAGACGACGGCAGTTGCTGGCGTAGTAGCCCGATCGCCACCTGCGCCACGGTGAACGCGTCGGCCGCGTTCACACCCAGGTCGGGATATGCGGCCGCGTGCGCGCCCACCCCGCGGTACGCCACCCGCCAGTGCGCGACCGCCAGCGGCTCCGCCCGAGGCGCGTCGGCCGGACCCGGATGAATCATGAGAGCGGCATCCAAGCCGTCGAACTCGCCGGCCTCAAGCATCATGATCTTGCCGCCGCCGCCCTCCTCGGCGGGGGTTCCGATCACGTGCACGGTGAACGCGGTCCGTCCGCATCCCTCGTCGACGGCGCGCACCATCATCGCGGCACCGACCGAGGAAGCCGCGATGAGGTTGTGCCCGCACGCGTGGCCGAGCCCGGGCAGCGCGTCGTACTCAGCCACGAATGCCACGTGCAACGGCCCGTTCCCGGCACGCGCGTGGAAAGCGGTGTCGAGTCCGCCGGCGCGCCGGTCGACGCTGAACCCCTGGTCGGCCAGCAGCGTCGTGAGCATGTGGTGGGCGCGGAACTCCTGCCATGCCGGTTCGGGGTCCGCGTGAAGCGCAGTGCCGATCCCGCGTACCAACTCCCAGTTCTGGCGCAGATGCTCGGCGGCGGCCGTCTTGCGCTCAGCGCTCACTGGTGCACCACCTCATCAACTCATCAGCTGTCTCTTCTTCGCGCGAGCGCTGATCAGCGGTCACCCGGCACCCCGAAGCTCGGGGCGGCGGCAGGATCCAGCGCCCGGCGCACGTAATCGTCGCGTTGCGGCTCCCACACCCGCCACAACTCGGCCAGCCCCGCGTACGGGTCCTCGGCCCAGTCCACCCGCAGCGTGGTCTCCGGCCACTCCACCTCGCGGTACACCACTAGGCCCGCGGCGTGCACCGGGCCCTCCTCACCGCCCGCCGCCAGCGCGGCGGCCAGCCCGTCGAGCAGACGGCGTTCGAACTCGTGTTGGGTCGAGGATTCGAATCCGCGGATCAGTTCCATGATGGTCGCCGGGCCCGCCAGCATGTTGCCCGCCGCAACCACCCCGTCTCCTGCCAGCTGGTGGTGGACACCCAGTGCGCCGGCGCCGCTGAAGGCGGCCGTGCGGCCGGAGCGGTCGAGGAGGGTCAGTTGCCGGTAGTCGCGCAACGCATGCCCGTCCACCACGGCGTCCATCGCCGCCTGCGGGGCCTCCCCGGCGGCCAACCGCTCGAGCAACTGTCCGGACAACCGCGGGTCGGTGACGTTCTGGCTGGCCGCGGC
Source organism: Mycobacterium sp. NPDC003449 (assembly GCF_053588415.1). Taxonomy (NCBI): domain Bacteria; kingdom Bacillati; phylum Actinomycetota; class Actinomycetes; order Mycobacteriales; family Mycobacteriaceae; genus Mycobacterium; species Mycobacterium sp. NPDC003449. The sequence continues at coordinate 29,276 of NZ_JBSFPX010000054.1, read as the reverse complement.
ACCGAGCCCGGACCTGATGTTCACACACCGGGAGGCGACGGCCGGCGAGGAGGACGCGATGACCATCCCGAGCGCCCCGCTGTCGTGGTCCACCGCCGCCAGTGAGAACGTCACGACGCGACCGCCTGTCGCACCGCGATGACGTCCACCTCGACGAGCCATTCCGGCCGGGCCAACGCGCTGACCACCACTCCCGTGGAGACCGGATGCACACCGCGCAGCCATCGGCCGATCACGCGGTACACGCTCTCTCGGTATCGCGGGTCGACGAGGTAGACCGTCACCTTGACGATGTCGGCCAGCGTGCCACCCGCCTCTGCCAGCAGGGTCGCGACATTGGACATCGCCTGCTCGGTCTGTGCGGTCACGTCCCCGACGCCGACATTCTCCGCGGTGTCGAGGTCCTGTCCGACCTGACCACGCAGGTAGATGGTGTCACCGGCCACCACGGCCTGACAGAGGTCGTTGTCGAGGTTCTGCTCGGGATAGGTGTCCTTGGTGTTGAACGGGCGGATCCGCTGATGTGTCACGCCGGCACGCCTCCATCCACCCGATCGGACAGTTCGGCGGCCGCCTTGACCAGAGCCAGTGGGCCGTCGAAGTCGAAGTTGCGGTACACCGCCTGGTAATGCGCGAACGGCGGCGCCTGCGCGAACAGTTGGAAGGTCAACCGATGACCGGCGTAGTCACTGTTGAGCAGGTCGCGGGCGAATGCCAGCAGCTTGCGCCGATCGTCGGCCTGCCAGTCATCGGTGATCGAGTAGTACTTCTCCAGCCACGGCGCCGCCCCGGGGGTCTCGAAGGTGGCCGAATCCGGGGTGATGCAGATCTGCCCGCCACACAGCTCGCGGGCCCAGTGCATCATCTGCGGTAGCTGCGTCTGTGCCCAGACTCGTCCCGCGTAGAGCAGCGACTGGTTGGGCATCATCAGCCCACCCGGACTGGTCTCGGCGGTCGCGATCGCCGCCGTCAGATGTGCGTCGATGCCCTCCCGGTAACAGGCCAGCGTCGCCAGCTTCTCCTGAACAGCGGGATTCTTGTCGAGGCCGGTCTGCCGGACATTGAACAGCGCCGCACCGATCATCAGGTCGGCGAACCTGATCGACCGGTGGACATACGGCAGCGCGCTGTAGCGGTGCAGACAGCTGCGTACGAACGTCGCCGCCCTGGTGTGCCGGTAGAACAGAATGTCGTCCCACGGGATCAGTACGTTGTCGAAGACCACCAACGACTCGACCTCGTCCACCCGGTTGGACAACGGATAGTCGGCGGCGTCGCGGCGGCCCGCGAAACCGGTGCGGCAGATGAACTTCAGGTTGGGCGCGTTGAGATCGGCGATGAAGCCCACCGCATAGTCGGAGAGCTTGTCATCACCCCAATTGGCGATGGTGGGCTTGGTGTAGGCCTGGGTGGCGTACGGCGCGGCGGTCTCGTATTTGGCGCCCCGCACGACGATGCCGTCATCCGTTTCACGCACGACGTGTAGGAGCATGTCGGGATCTTGATCCTGAGGCCGTTTCGACCGGTCGCCCTTGGGATCGGTGTTGGCCGAGATGTGGAACGGATCCCCGGCGGCGGCCTTCTTGACGTGCCTGCGGATGTTCTCGGCGAATCGCGGATCCACCTCGTTGAGCACGTCCTGCCCGTCGTAGAGCGCCCACATCTCGCCGACGGTCTCGTCGCCGACCCGGGTCACCACCCCACGCGCCTCATCGAGCACCAGATCGATCGCGGCCCGTTTGTCATGCCAATCTTGTTGTGTCATCGGGAGTTTATTCGCGACGGAGTTGCGCTCGCCGTTCTCGTCGACGTAACTCATCACGTCCTGACTGGCCGGCTCGTGGGCGAGATCGTAGATCCGGGCCCGGATGTCGACAATCGGCGCGAACATCGGATGCTTGGTGACGTCGTGCACCTGTTCACCGTCGATGTAGATTTCGCGCCCGGTGTTGATGGCGTCCCGGTATTCGTCTCCGGTCTTGATCACGCCTGCCGTCCTTCCGTGTCGTGTGCGGCGAGAGTGCGGTAGCAACCGCGCAGGTGGAGCAGCGGTTCGGCCTCGGTGTGCGTTACGCGGCTCACCTCCCCCAGATACAAATGGTGTGAACCGATTTCGGTGGCGCTGTGTAGATCGCATTCGAACGCCGCAACGCCGTCGACGAAAATGGGAAGGCCGTTCTGTCCCACCCGCCACTCGTCGTCGCGGAATGTGAAGGCCGGCCGGCCGGCTCGCGGGCGGCCGGCGAAACAGTCCGCGGCACTGTAATGCTCGCCGCCGAGCACCGAGACGTTGAACGCGCCGGACGACCGGATAACGGCGTTGATGGGACTGCGCCTGTTGATGCACACCCCAAGCACTGCAGGATCGTCGGACACCCGGCTCAGCGCGGACACCGTCTGCCCCCAGCGGGTGTCACCGGCTTGCGCGGTCACGATGGTCACCGGCGTTGCGGCACAACTGATCGCCCGCACGAACTCCCGCGCCTCCGAGGTCAGGGTGGTGTTCATGCCGCCGCCCTGTTCACCAGGACCACAGAAGGTAAGAGGTCAGCAGGCCGGCGGATCTCGACACCCCGCTCCCCGGAGCCAAATGGTCTCAACTGCGTTTCCTCTCCTGCGCCGACCGGCATCGCTCGTCAATTCGTCACACTGCTCCACCAGATTCGGGCAGCAACTCCAGTGCCGTCAAACAAACAAAAACGGCGCGTTGCATCAGGCAAATAGATGCTTGACCCCTTTGCGATCATCTCCTCGTAAATGTCCAGCGGATTCGGGCACGCCCGGCTCAAGACCGGCCCGCCGAGCTCGACGATCACGCAGCCAGCGGCCCATGGCAGTTTCAGTTAGGCATCCATGACAAACCTGTAACGGCTGTGGAAATTTATTCGGTGAACTATTTCAGCATCTATTTTCCAGATGCAAATACTCAGTTTTCTTTGTTTGACCGGCCGATAGCCCCAATGTCACGCTACTGCGACACGACGAGGCCGCGGCTTTCTTTGACAACATTCGGCGGCCCACATTTTTCTGCCAATAGTCGGCTTTTTCGAATGGAGTCTCGATGGGTCTGCCACTCACCCCGAAGAGGCTGCTGACGGCCGCGCTGGCGACGGTGATGACCGCGGTCCTCGGGGCGTGCACGCTCGCCGGTAGCGACGCGACCGACAACTCGAAAACGACCGTCACCCTTGGCTTCATGTACGACGTCCACGCGGCGAACGCCTGGACAATGGACAGGTGCACATCGGACACCGTCGACATCAAACTCACCGCGTTCAAACAATTCGCCGAGATCCAGCGCGCGCTCGAACAGGGCAATATCAACGCCGCCGTCATGGGATATCAGAATCTGGGTCAGATGCTCGACGGCGGGTATGACAGCTTCCGGGCAGTCGCGGGTGTCTACCGAGGCGGCGAGCACATCACGGTGCGCAAGGGATCTGCCATCGAGTCATGGGGCGACCTCCGTGGGAAGAAAGTCGGGGTACCGCCGAACAGCTTCGTCGAGATGCTGCTGCGCTCGGCACTGCGCGACGCGGGCGTCGATATCGCAGAGCTGGAACTGGTGCCGTTCGCAGGAGCCGGACCACCCCTGCAGACGGCATTGCGCAACGGTGAGGTCGACGCAATGGTTGCGTGGGAACCGAATGCCGCAACGGCGCTGGTCGAAGGGTTCGGCGAGGCGCCGCCGTTCAACATCCAGGGCGGCTCGATCGGCGATGCCACCAGCCTCATGTATGTTTCGCAAGGGCTGCACGAGAATTCGGCTGCCGTCGACGCACTCGTCCGTTGCCTGCACGAACGCACCGACGCGCTCAACGGCGACAGCGACGCATGGGTGCAAGCGCTGGTGGAGCAGACCGGGATGGGTGACGGCGTCGCCCGTGCCGCTGTGCAGACCGGCACGATGGACATCACACTGTCGCAGGACTCGGCCGAGAAAATCATCGCCGAGTTCGCCCGCAACGGACTGATGTCGGATACGAGTGGGCGTGTCGCAGAGTTCTTCGATTACGGTCCGCTGGAACGAGTCACCGGTTCACCACGACCCGAACTCGGTGCACGATGAGCGCCATCACCGGGCCTGACACACCGTCCTCGGCACTGGTCGCCTCCTCCCCCGCGCGACCTTTCGGCCGCCACATCCGGCTCCGGGTACGGCCCCAGTATCTGGCCGTTCCGCTACTACTCGTCGTGTTGTGGGAACTGGCAGCGGCAGGCGGGCTCATCGACTCACGTTCGATACCGGCACCGCACACCGTGGTGCAGACATGGTGGACCTGGGCTTTCGGGAGCGCGGGCCGGACGGCGGATCCCTACAGCGGCACCTGGTTCCAGGCGATATACGCCAGCACGCAACGGGTAGTTCTCGGTTTCCTCATCTCGGCGGTCGCCGGTACCGCGATAGGGCTGCTGATCGGCTGGTCGCGGTGGGCAAAGGTATTGCTGCAACCGGTGATCGACATCCTCCGGCCGATCCCGACCACGGCATGGGTTCCGTTCGCCGTCGTCTTCTTCGGAATCCAGCCCACGGCTTCGATCTTTCTCATCGCACTGGGCTGCCTGCCGCCTATCGTGGTCAACGCGTCGGCCGGTGCGCTCGGCACGCCGAAGGTTCTCGTCTCGGCTGCCCGGATGTTGGGCACGAGCCCCCGGATGACGCTGTGGCGGGTGGGCCTTCCCTCCGCCCTGCCGGCGATCCTGACCGGACTTCGGGTGGGGCTGGCCCTGGCCTGGGTCCTGGTGATCGTGTCGGAAATGGTGGCCGTCAAATCCGGACTCGGCTTCAGCCTTTGGGACGCTTACTACTTCGGGAGGATGGACGTCATCGTCGCCGCGATGCTCACCGTCGGCCTACTGGGCTACCTGTCGGACAAGTTACTCGGTCTCGCCGCGCGGCCCGTGCTGAAATGGTCGCCGAATGTCCGTTGAACCTCGAACCGCGCCGACGGGACATTCCGAACGCGCCCCGGTGATCAGCTGCCGGGCGGTGACGAAGGTATTCCCGTCCCGTACCGGTGAGTTCGTCGCCCTCGACGGTGTGGACCTCGACATCGCCGCCGACGAGTTCGTGACCGTCCTGGGCCCTTCGGGCTGCGGAAAGTCGACTCTGCTCAACCTCATCGCCGGATTCGACCAGCCGACCAGCGGGTCGCTGCTGGTCGATGGGGCGCCGGTCACCGGCCCATCTCCCGAGAAAGGTGTGGTCTTCCAGGATTTCGCGCTCTTCCCCTGGCTGTCGGTGCGCCGCAACGTCGCCTACGGACTGCGCGAAAAAGGTATGCCGAAAGGCGATACGACTCGGATCGTGGACGAGATGCTCCACCTGGTCGGCCTGCGGCAAGTGGCCGATCACTACCCGCACCAGCTCTCGGGCGGAATGAAGCAACGCGTCTCGCTGGCCCGTGTGCTTGCCATAGAACCGACCATCCTGCTCATGGACGAACCGTTCGGCGCACTCGACGAGCAACGCCGGGTGCAGCTTCAGGACGAGCTGTTACGCATTTGGGAGCAACGCCGCCAGACCGCCGTGTTCATCACCCACTCCATCGAAGAAGCGATCGTTCTCGGTGATCGAATCGTCGTCATGGCCGCCGAGCCCGGACGGATCAAGACGGTCGTCGACATACCGCTCGCCCGCCCGCGCGACCGGACCTCCGATACCTTCAACACCCTGCGCCGGCATCTCACCGAGATGCTGTGGCGATGACGGGAGGGCGATGCGCCACCCCGTCATCCTGAGCACAAGTCCCGCCGAGGTGGTGCTGCCCGTCTACCGGGGGATCCGTGGCCTGCCCGAGCATCGACTGTGCGTACTCGATCCACGGTCGCCACAAGGTTTGATCGAGCGTATTCCCGATGCCGATTTCATCCTCGGGGACTGGACCGGCAACACCCATTTCGACCGGCGGGTTCTGGAATCCGCACGGCGTTGTCGCCTGATCGTGCAACCCACGGCCGGATTCGACTCGATCGACGTCGAGACGGCCCGCGAGCTGGGCATACCGGTCAGCAACGTGCCCGGCGCCAACGCCCGCGCCGTCGCCGAATGGACCGTCATGGCGATGCTGATGCTCGTAAAGAACGCATTGGTCAATCATGAGCGCACCGTGCGGGGTGAGTGGTGGATGGTGCAAGCCGCCGCGGAAGGCGTCCACGATCTCGCGAGCAGGACCGTCGGCATACTCGGGATGGGACGGATCGGGCAGGCTGTCGCCAGGCGACTGCGGGCGTTCGACGTCGATCGAATCCTCTACCATCATCGTTCGCCGGTTCCCGAGTCCCTCACGACCACACTGTCACTCGAATCCGTCGCGGGCGTCGACGAGCTATGTGAACGTAGCGACGTGCTGACCGTTCATGTTCCCTTGTCCGTGGAGACACGGCATCTCATCGACCGGCACCGCCTGGAACTGCTCGGGCCGGGCGGCGTCGTGGTGAACACTGCACGCGGCGCCGTGGTGGACGAGGACGCCCTGTACCACGCGTTGTGCACCCGCGGTATCAAAGCAGCTGCGTTGGACGTGTTTTCGAGCGAACCTCTGGTCGGCCCACACCGCTGGCAGGCGCTGGACAACGTGTTCCTCTCACCGCACCTGGCTGGATCCACGGTGGAATCGACGACCGCGATGATCGCCACGGCCCTTGGAGCGCTGCACGACGGCCTCCGGGACGTGCTCCCACGCAACGTCGTCAATAACGTCCCCGCTCTGCGGGGCGCCCCCGGCCCGGCCTGCGCCGGCCCGTGACATCCTTCGCCGGCTAATCGGATACCTGTACGACTACCTTGCCGACCCGGTCCGGATCGGCGAACCGCCGGTGCGCCGCAGCCAGTTCGGCGAAGCCGTACACCCGGTCCAGGACCGGGCGTACCGCGCCGGTCGCCACCCTGGGCCACACCTCGGCCTCCAGCTCGCGACAGATCGCGGCCCGCGCTTCGTCGCCGAGTCTGCCCAGGCTGGACGACGAGAGCTCCGCTCCCTTGGCCATCACCACGCCGAGATCGACCGCCGCGTCGGTTCCGCCCGCCACGCCTACGACGACGAGCCTGCCGAACGGTGCCAGTGCCGCCAGGTTGTCCGCAACCGTTGCGGCGCCCTGGTTGTCCAGGATGATGTCTACTCCGTCCGGTGCCTTCTGCCGCAGCGCAGCGAAGACGTCGGTGCCGCCGTAGTCGATCACCTCGTGACAACCCAAGCCGATACACAGTCCGGCCTTGGCGGCACCCCGCGCGGTTCCGATGACGTGGGCCCCGAAGGCGCGCGCCAATTGCACGGCAACCGTTCCTACGCCACCGGCCGCACCGTGTACGAGCACCAGTTCACCCGCGTGCAGGCGCCCCCGGTGCATCAGGTTCCACCACGCCGTTGCGGCCGCCTCCGGTAGCGCCGCGGCGGCCGGCTGGTCGAGGCTTTCGGGAATTTCCAGACACGCCCCGGCCGGAACGGCGACGTACTCGGCGTAGGACCCGGCCCGGGTCACGGCGGCCACCCGGTCGCCCTGGCACCAGCGTTCGGCACCGGGGCCCACCCGTGCCACCGTCCCCGCGCACTCCAAGCCAGGGATGTCGCCCGGCGGTGCCGGCATCGCGCCGCGGCACTGCAGTATTTCGGCGTTGTTGAGACCGAAGGCTCCGACGGCGACAAGGACCTCTCCGGGGCCCGGCTCGGGCACCGGTACCTGTTCGACGGTGAGCCCACCCGGTTCACGCAACACCGCGGCGAGCATCGTCGCGGTCATCGCAGCACCAGATCGGCGTGGAAATCGACTACCGCACGGGCGAATTCGACAGGGCATGTTTCCGGGCTGGAGATGTCGCCATCCACCAGTATTCGTTCGACGGCCTGCGGGAAGGCCGCGAGTATTCGATCCCGACGTCCGTAGGCGCGGGGGTCACGGGCAGAGGCCAGACACAGTACCGGCCCCGGATAGCGGGATATTCCGTCCTCTGACCGGTAGGCGGCCACGGCCGCGTGGCCGCGATCGGGATCCGGATGCGAAAGCACATCGCGGATGTACCGATGTAACACCGCCTCATCCGCGTTCGCCAGATACTCGCACCGACGTTGCCAAAGACGCGCGAGGTGGGCGCCGTCCGCCTCGGCGGCAATGGCGTTGAACGGTGGTGCAGTTCGGCGGCGCGCCCGTTCCTCCGCATCGATGAACGGCGTCGAGGAGAGCACCAGGGACTGCACGCGCTCAGGCGCCGACACGCCGAGGTGATACGCCACCAGGCCGCCGAAGTGGTGCCCGACCACATGTGCGGATTCCACTTCGAGAACGTCCAGTATCGCCAGCACTGCGGCCGCTGTCGCCTCGATAGTGTTGTCCTGTAACGGTTGCGACGAGCCGTAACCCGGCAGGTCGGGCACCACGATCCGATAGCCGGTGAGCTGGTCCAGCACCGCGCGGTACTCGTCCCAGCTGCGCGGCGTCTGGTGCAGCAACACCAGGTGCGGCTCACCACCGGGTCCGGCGTCCTTGGTGACGACGTGCATACGCCCCAACGGCGTGTCGAGGTAAGCGGGCGTCGGCTCGGTGCCGGTCACATGGCCTCCAGTGCGATTCGATGTGCCTGATTCCATCTAAGGCACACTTGGGACTGTCGGCAAACAGTGAATTGCGCTTCTACACATCGGATTAGCCGATGCAGTGCGCCACAGAAAGTGATCGTTGGGTCTCGGCGCTGCCGAGACTCAGACCGGTTGGGCCACGACAGCACGACAACGGTCCGCGAAGGCACGGGCGCGCCGGCTCATCCGCATCGATTGCAGCGTCGCGACGACCACCCGCAACGGCCTCACGTCATCGGCGAGTGGCACCGCCACCACACGGCCGCCCGCGTACGTGGTGTCGGTCGCCGGCCGCTGGTGGAGCAGGCTGAAGCCGTGATCCTGGGCGACCATGGCGCGCACCGTCTCGTAGCTGCTCGACCGGTACTGGACGTTGGGCGTCAGCCCGCGATCGGCGAAGACTCCGATGAAGTAGTCACGGCTGTAGGGTAAGTCGACGAGGATCATCGGCTCGTCAACCAGGTCGGCCAACCGCACACTGCTGTTGTCGGCAAGCCGGTGGGAGGCGGGAAGAGCTACGTAAGGACGGATTTCAGCCAGCACGTCGCGCTCGATGCCGTCGCCGAGGGCCAGATCGTAGGTCAGCGCGACTTCGGTCCGGCCGGACTCCAGACACTCCCGGACCTCGCCGGCGACCGCTTCCGTCACCTGAACGTCCAGGCCCGGGTGCTCCCGCTTGAGCCCGGCGAGTACCGACGGTAGGTAGAACGGTGCGATCGGGCTGAAACAGGCGACCTGCAGTGGCCCCCAGAATGCCTGCGCCTCACCGGCTATCGATTCCAGTGATTCGGCGAGCGCGGTAAGAATCTGGCGCGCCCGCAAAAGCAGTTCGCGGCCCGATGCGGTGAGGATCAGCCCCTTGGCGTGCCTCCTGATGAACAGCTGGACCCCAAGCTCTTTTTCCAGGTGCGCGACGGCCGACGACACCGCCGACTGCGCGACGTAGAGATCCTCGGCCGCTCGCGTCATGCTCTCCCGCTCGGCCACCCGGATGAAGTACCGCAGCTGAGTCAGCGAGATGCCGCGCAGCTGATCGACGCCCGTCACGGTCCGCCCAGTACTGACGGCAGCCAGGTCGCCAGCGATGGGATCAGGATCACCAGGATCAGCACGGCGACGGTCGCCAGCAGGAACGGCGTGTTGGCGCGCAGCACGCCCCAGGCGTCGACCTTGGCGATCTTGGCCGCCACGACCAACGACATGGCCACCGGTGGCGTCACCTGACCGATGATCACCGTCAGCACGATGATCACCCCGAAGTACACCGGATCGATACCCACCTCGAGCATCGTCGGCAGCATCACCGGCATGATCACCGGGATCAACGGGTCGAACAGCATTCCGGCCACGATCGCGGTGACCGCGAGCACCACGACGTAGCCCAACTGCACGTCTCCCGGCACGATCAGGGTCGCGAAATCGGTGAGGGCCTTGGGCAGTCCGGCCATCGCCAGCACCGCGCCCAGCGCCACCGACACTCCGACGATGAGCATCACCTCGCCGGTCAGAACCGCGGCTTCCACCAGGCAGCGGTACAGCCTGCGCACACCCAGCGACCGGAACACCACCGCCGAGATGATGATCGCGTAGACGACGGCGAAGGCGCCGGATTCGGTCGGGGTGAACACCCCCAGTGTCAGCCCGAGCAGGACGATCACCGGAACGCCGAAGGCCAGGATCGACCCACGCATGGTGCGCCACACCTCAGACCAGCTGAACGGGATCTTCTCGCCCCACCCGTTCCGTTTCGCCTGCACCGCAACCACCACCATCAGCACCACGGTGAGAATGACACCGGGGATGATCCCGGCAAGGAACAGCGCGCCCAACGAGGTACCGGTCGCCGCGGCGTACAGGATCATCGGCGACGACGGCGGGATCAGCGGGCCGATCCCCGAGGATGACGCGGTCACTGCGGCGGCGTAGGGCGCCGGGTAGCCGTGCTTCTTCATCTGCGGTATGAGGGTGGACCCGGTGCCGGCGAGATCGGCCACCGAGGTACCGACCATGCCCCCGAAGAACAGGCTGGTCGATACGTCGACCTGCGCCAACCCGCCCGGTAGCGACCCGAAAATTGCTCGGGCGAAAGCGAATACCCGTTCGGCCATGCCACCTGCGTTCATCACGACACCCGCGAGGATGAACAATGGCATCGCCAGCAGCACGAAACTGCTCATACCGTCGGTTACCTGTTGCGGATATTGCAGCATCCAGGATCCGCCGAGGGTGACGTACAGCGCCACACCGCCTGCCATCGCGATGATCAGCGGTGTGCCGAGCAGCAGCAGGCCGACGATGGCACCGAGGGCGATCGCCAGCGTCACGACTGATCCTCCTCGAGCCGGCGCAGGATCGCCGCGCGACAGCCGGGCAGCTGGATCAGCACGATGAGGGCCGCGGCCAAGGCGCCCACCGGCAGCGCAGCGGTGAAGAAACCACGCGGCAGTCGCAGGTACGGGCTGGGATCGTCGCCGAATTTGACCACGTACTGGTAGGCGAACCAGGCCAGATGCAGCAGCACGACCGCCGCGACCAGATCGGTGGCCAGCCCCAGCCATACCTGTGCTTTGACGGGCAACCTGCCCACGAACGCCCGCACCGCGATCGATTCACGGCGACGGACTCCGAGAGTGAATCCCAGCATCGTCAGCCACAGCATCAGGCCGGTCACCAATTCCTCAGTCCAGCCCAGCGGGGAATTGACGACGAACCGCAGCACCGCGTTGGCGAACAGGATCAGGGTGATGGTGGCCAAGGCGGCCGCAGCCAGGGCCTCCAGCACCCGGTCGATCACCGCGTGGGTGTCCCGATCCGCATCGATCCCGGCCTCGGAATCCACTTGCCGGGCGACTTCTGAGGTTTCGGCGATCGGGTGTGTCTCGCTGCCCGCCGTCATACCTGCGCTCCTTTGTCATGGTCGGCGACCCGGGAGTCGAGCAACCTGCCGAACCCGGGCCGTGCCGCACGGACATCGGCCAGCTCAAGGGCGTACCAGAACGACGCCTGGACGGCGCTGACCACAGGTTTGCCCAGTTCGGCTTCCAGCGCCGCGATGGCGCCGACGCTGGCGAAGTTGGTGCAGCTGACGAACACCGCGGTGGACTCGTCGGTGTCCGTCTCAACCGCGAGGTCGTAGACACGTTCCAAGGGCACCTCCGCCAGTTCCCGATCGCTGGTGATGCCCAGCCCGACGCTGGCCAGTACCGGATGCCCGTTGTCACCGAAGAATCGATTGGCCCGGTCGATCACCTCCTGCCGGTAGGGGGTCACCAAGGTGATCGGCCCGGCCCCGACCGCCTGCAGCGCGGCGATGCTGGCGGTGGAGGTGGTGGTACACCGACCGGACAACCCGCTCCACTGTTCGAGGTGCTCGACGAGCATGCGATCCCACGCGGTGCCGTGCAGGAACGACGCACTGGTGCCACCGAATACGAGCACGTCCAGCGGCGCCTGCGCCACCAGTTCGACCGCGGTGCGCAGCTCCGGTGATCGCATCATGGCGTCGATTCCGGCCACCGTGACACTCGGCAACGTCACCCGGCTGGTGTGGATCGTGGCGGCCGGCGTGGCCATCGCATACATCTCGGCCTCCATGAGCGTGCTGGAGGCCATGTAGACCAGCCCGACGCGGGCCGCGGTGTTCAGCGCCCCCAAGGGCAGCCGCGGGCGTTGCCGGTTCGGCGCGGCGCTCACCGGCTGTACTCGGCGAGGACGCGGTCGGCGAAGTCGCCGGGAATGTCGTCGGCAATCTGCTCTCGCACGGTGGTGACCGAACCGCTCAGGCGGTTGACGTCGGCCTCGTTGACCTCGACACCGGCCGCCTCGAACTTGCCGATCAGTTGTTTGTCGGCCTCCGCCCCGGCATTGCGGCTCGTGGTTGCGGCGGCAGTGGCTGCCTTCTCCAAGCCCTGCTGAATCTCGGGAGACAGCTCCTGCCAGCGGTCCTCGTTGATCGTCAGATACACCGGGCTGTAGATATGCGCGGTCAGCGACAGGTGACGCTGCTTCTCGTAGAACGAGAACGCATCGATGACCTTGAGCGGGTTCTCCTGCCCGTCGAGTACTCCCTGATCGAGCGCCAGGTATGCCTCGCCGATGTCGATCTGGGTAGGTGCCGCTCCCAGCGACTCGAACAACGCCACCCGCGCCGGATTGCCCGGTACGCGGATCTTCAGACCGGCCAGGTCGGCGGCGGTCACGATAGGTCGCTTGTTGTTGGTGATGTGCCGGAAGCCATTCTCGCCGAAGGCAAGTACCCGGGCGCCAACGGATTCGACCAGGGAGTCGCTGAGTTCGTCGCCGTAGGGCCCGTCCAGGAACTCCACGACGGTGTCGCGATCGGTGAACAGGAACGGCATGTCCATGATGTTGAACGTCGGGTCCAGGTTCGCCACCGAACCGCTCACCGCGGCGACGTCGATCGCGCCGGCCCGCAGGCCCTGGAGCACGGCCTCCTCGTCGCCGATGGCACCGCCGCTCTGCACCGTGACCTCGACCGAGTCACCGAGTTCGTTCTGGACCTCGTCGGCGAAGGCCAGCAGCATGTCGGCCAGCGGGTCGCCTTCGCTGGTCTCCACCGCCAGCATGAGTTGCGTGGTCCCCGAGTTACTTTCACCCGAACTCGAGCAGGCCGACAACGCGAGCGTGGCGACAAGGCCACACATCGCGATCACCTTCGGTAGTGACGTCATCGCTTGTCCTCTCATGCGCCCAGCGGATCTTCGGCTGAAATGACTCAGTGTCGCGAGCGGGCGTCGATGCCACCGCGATGGAGTCAAGATTCCGAATACTGCTGGACCGCGTCAAACAGTCAAAAGCGACCGTCTGCATCTGTCAAACAGATCCTCTGTAACACGAATTTAATTGCGGCAGAGGAAACTTCGATGTGACGCGAACTTAACGGGACGAGGTTAAGTTATCTGGTCGGACAGTGCGGGCGAACCCTCGTTCGAGCCGTGGGCGCGGTGGTCACGCCCATGCGGGCCTACGCTGTGAAGCGCAACCCGGACGCAAACCCGGCAGTGTGATCATTGTCATGACAGGCCCACACTGCTCGCGAAAGTCATTCTCGGCCAGCGAAACCTGGCCTCGACAACATGAAAGGGCCGCCGGAGCGGCCCTTTGCGTCGGCGGGGAAGTCAGCCGATCTTGCGGTCGCGGCTCTTGCGCCGCGAGGCCAACTCATCCTCGGGGGAGGCGATCGCCTCGCCGCCGTCGGCACGTTCACCTGGGAAGTCGGCGATGGTGCCGGTCAGCTCGCGCATCGCACCCGACACCGCGATGCCGAACACTCCCTGACCGCCCTGCAGCAGGTCGACGACCTCCTCGGCCGACGTGCATTCGTACACCGTGGTGCCGTCGGAGAACAGCGTGATGTTCGCCAGATCCTGCACACCGCGCTGCCGCAGATGGTCGACCGCGACGCGGATGTTGTGCAGTGAGATGCCCGTGTCGAGCAGTCGCTTGACGATCTTGAGGACCAGGACGTCCTTGAACGAATACAGCCGCTGGCTGCCCGAGCCGGCCGCGCTCCGGATCGAGGGCACCACCAGCGAGGTGCGGGCCCAGTAGTCCAGCTGCCGGTAGGTGATGCCGGCGATCTGGCAGGCGCTCGGACCTCGGTAACCGACCAATTCGTCGGGAACCGAATCATCCGGGAAGAGCCCGGCCTGAACCGGTCCGCTGGACGGTCCGACGGGGGCCTGCGCCCCACTTCCCGAGGTCAGATCCAGCTCTCCCTGCCGTGGCATGTCACCCACTGTGAATCCTCTCGCCGATCGCACCCCGCAGCACCTGCACCGCCGCGACCTGCGCCGCAATCATTTGCTGCGAGCCCGAATGTGTCGAGCATACGCTTCCCGCCGAGCCCTGACTGCCCGTCGCCCTCAAAGTATGGCTGCCCCATCGGGACTTCCACGACACCCGCACCGCGTGTCGACGTCGATGCGGCCAGTTGAAACGTATCCGTGACCTGGCCTCGACCCTACGCAGTGGGACGGTTCATGTCGCCTTGAAATCGTCCGGAGACACGCTGTCGAGGAACTCCTTGAACTTCTCGACCTCATCCTCGCGGACCGTTCCGGCGGCTTCCTCGTCGTTCTCATCGGGGATCAGCAGGCCGGCTTCGGCCAGCACCGCCTCCTCCACGTAGATCGGCACCCCGACCCGCAGCGCGATGGCGACCGAGTCCGACGGCCTGGCCGAAACCTTGACATCGCGGTCGAAGATCAGGTCGGCGTAGAACGTGCCTTCCTGCAGGTCGACGATGCGCACCTCTTTGAGCGAATGGCCGAGAGCGGCAATCAGATCTCTGATCAGGTCATGGGTCAGCGGCCGCGCAGGCTCCACACCCTGCTGTTCGAGCGCGATCGCGGCTGCCTCGGACTGGCCGATCCAGATCGGCAGGTACCGGTCACCGTTGGACTCGCGCAGTAGCAGTACCGGCTGGTTCTGCGGCTGCTCTACGCGAATGCCGACTACCCGAACCTCAGCCATCTGTGCCTACCCTCCGCACCGCTGTGCTGTTCCGACGCTGTTATCCGAAAGCGGATCTGATCTGACGAATTAGCCGTCGAAACGAGTCTAATCCTCACCTATCCAGAACGTCGCGCACGGCCGACTTGATCAACGACGTGTGCAACGTGATCGCGAGCGCCGCCACTTCACGGGCCAGGTCGTCGGCCCGGTCCCTGGCCCCGGCCTTGCCGGCCTTGACCACCGGCCCGGCGATCTGGGCGATCAGGTCGGACTGACGGTCGGCGGCGGAGCGGAACGCACGCAGATGTCTCGGCTCGACCCCGTAGTCGGCCAATGCCCTGGCACACTGGGCGATCACCACCGAATGCTCGTCGAAGAACCCGGCGGCACCGGTGGTGATGACACCGTTCTTGACCAGCGCGCCCAGCAACTCCTCGTCGATCCCGGACCGGGCCAGCAGATCCTCGCGCGACAACCGGACCTGCGTCGGCGCCACGCCGGACACACCGTCGGCGTCATCGCCGTCGCCCTCGGTCACCGTAACCAAACGCGGTACTCCGTAGGCGGATCCGGCCTGCGGCAGCTCGCCGTCGGGCTGGGTGTCCAGCTGCGCCTTGATCACCTTCAACGGCAGGTACTGGTCGCGCTGGGCGGTCAGGATGAATCGGAGCCGGGCGCAGTCGTAGGCGGTGAACCGCCGGTACCCCGACGCGGTGCGTTCCGGTGTGACCAGCCCCTCGGCTTCCAGGAAGCGGATCTTGGAGATGGTCACATCCGGAAAGTCGGCCCGCAGTAGGTCGAGAACTGCGCCGATCGACATCCCGGCCGGTGCAGGTCTGTCGGGGGCGGTCATCGGCTAGCTGGTCGAGCCGCTGTCGTCGTCGGACCGGGGCCCGGTCAGAAAGACCAGCCGGAACTTGCCGATCTGGACCTCGTCGCCGTTGGCGAGGACGGCCGAATCGACCGGTTCGCGGTTGACGTAGGTGCCGTTGAGGCTGCCCACATCCACCACCTGGAACTCGCCGCTCTCCAACCGGAACTCGGCGTGACGGCGGCTGACGGTGACGTCATCCAGGAAGATGTCGCTGTCCGGATGCCGTCCCGCCGACGTGGTCGCCTGGTCGAGCAGGAATCGGGATCCGGCGTTCGGCCCCCGTTTGACGACAAGCAACGCCGAGCCCGCGGGCAGGCCTTCGACCCCGGACACGGCGCCCTCGGCACCGGTCGCGGCGGGCGCATCCAGTTCGTTCAGGAAATCTGCGCGGAAGACCGACGTGGTCTCCACCGTCACATCTTCCGACGTCTGGTCAGCCCCCAAATTGCTGTCTTTCTCCGTCACCCGCTGCTCCTCACTGGCTGCTGTGGCGTTGCCCGGCGGGGGCCCAGCCGTCCTCGGTCTCACGTCGACCGTACCGCGCAACACGCATCATTGGGTCCACCACCGCAGGATCCGATGGGGTTGATGTCTGCCTGCCTGGCACGGCCGAACCGGTCACGCAAAACCCTAACAACTCGTTACTCCGTGACGACCGCGCGGTAGCCGTCCGCGTCGAGCAGACCGGACAGGGCGTCCTCGACCGTGCCCGGCTCCAGCCGCAGATCCACCAGCCAGCCCTCGCCGTACGGATCGGAATTGACCAGCTGCGGGCTGCCGTCCAGATCACCGTTGACCGCAACGACTTTCGCGCTGACCGGGGCATACAGGTCAGAAACCGACTTGGTGGACTCCACCTCGCCGAAGGCGTCACCGGAGGACAACACGGCGTCGACGTCGGGAAGCTGGACGAACACCACGTCGCCGAGCGCCGACTGGGCGTAGTCGGTGATGCCGACGCGGACCGTATCGTCACCGGTACGCGCCACCCACTCGTGTTCGGAGGTGTAGTACAGGTCGGCTGGGATCTCGCTCACGACGCTCCTTGATGGTCAGGAAATCGAGTGTTCATTTGACGGGCTGAGCGTATTGGCGCGGTTTCGGTTGCCGCAAGGCGGTGACGTCGATCCGCTCGGCCTGTTGCACCGTCATCGTCCCGCCGACGCGTTTCACGCTGTCGGTCGCCCCACCAGGAATGTTCATCGCCGCCGCCAGGGTGGGCGGATCGCCAATCGCCGCAACCGAATACGGGGGCTGCAACGCCACATTGTCGATCGTCAGCTCGCCGGGGGCTCCGACCACCCAGGTGTCGACCCCGACCCGGACCGCGGACTGCTGGTCCCCGCCACCCCGGATCTCGATGGCTTCGGCACCCGCGGCGCGCAGCTCGTTGATCACATCCAGCATGGTTTCGGCGGCCACCCCCGGCGCGTTGTCCTCGATGGTGAGCGTCACACCGGGGCCGGTGGCCGCGACGGTGCCGATCTGGATCGACAACGCGGCCAGCCGGGCCTGGGCGTTCTCGATCGCCGCCTGGTCGCTGCTGCCCGAGGCCTGCATCTGCTGCAACGTTCGCTGCAGGTCGGCAACCTCGGTGTTGAGCGATCCCTCCCGCTGCTGCAGCGAATCCAGCAGCACCAGTAGATCGGCCGGACGGGCCGTCTCCAGCGAGTCCCCCGACTCGTTCTGGCGCACCTGGGTCACGATCGCGACGCCCAGCAGCACACACAGCAACACCCCGAGCGCACCGAAGATCAGCTGCGACCGGGTGCGCCGCAGCGCCCGCAGGTTCGCGAACCGGCGCGGTGCGGTGTCGGCGGGCATCTCGTGCCTGCCGTGATGTTCGGCGGGTTCGCCGGCGTGGGTGGGCTGAGACTCATTCATGTCAGGCGCCGAACAGCCTGCGCCGCAAGGCGGCGGCGTTGCCGAAGATCCGGATTCCCAGCACCACGATGATCGCCGTGGACAGCTGGGTGCCCACGCCCAGCTGATCGCCGACGTACACGATCAGCGCCGCGACCAGCACGTTGAACACAAACGACACCACGAAGACCTTGGAGTCGAATATCCGCTCCAGATACGCCCGCAGACCGCCGAACACGGCGTCCAGCGCGGCTACCACGGCGATCGGCAGATACGGCTCGACGATCTCGGGCACGCTGGGGCGGAATACCAGGCCCAGCACGATACCGACGACCAGAGCGGCGATTCCGATCATCTGCGCGGCCAATCTGTGCGAATCACACCGTTATCCAATCTGCTTGGCGAAGTTCACATCTCGGACCGAGACCGCGGGCACGCCAAGGCCGTCCCCCGCGCTGACCTCCACCCCGACACCGTAGGAGGTCTCCAGCAACCGCAGCCGGTGCAGCGCGGGGCTGCGGTCGAACGTGCCCGCCATCGCGTTCGGCGGGCCGATGGCCACGATCTCATACGGGCTGGTGATCGGCTGGTTGTCGACGAGAATGCCGCCCCCGGCCTGGCGGATCGTGACGCCGGCACCGACCCGAACCCCGTCGACCGAGATGGCCTCGGCACCGCTGCCCCACAGTGAGTTGACCACCAGCTGCAAATCACGGTCCAGGATGACCTGCTGGCTGCCCGCAACCCGCTGTTTGGACACATCGCTGAGGTCGCGGGACATACCCGGATCGGTGACGGTCACGGTCAGCCCGGGCCCGATCATCGGTTTGGCCGCGGCCTCGATGCCCGCCGTGTCGAGGTCACCGAGCAACTGCTGGCCGTTCTCGTCCATCCCGAGCCTGCTGCGCTGCTCGGCGTCGACCTGATCGACGAGCGCATCGCGTTCGGCGCTGGCCCGGTCGGCCGCCGCCTCGACGGTGCGGATCCGGCCGGCCAGCGCGTGCTGGGCTTCGCGGGCGGCCGGCGCGGCGGTCTGAGCCTGCGCGGCGGCCGCCGCGAACACCGTGGCGATCGCCAACGCGGCCACCACCTGCCAGCCCCACTCCCGCCAGCGCGGCCGCCGTCCCGCACCCGCCTCGCGCGCGGCGGCGGCCGCGGCGTAGCCGGGATCGAGATGCTCGGACAACAGCGAACGCAGCAACGACGGCACCGGGATGCGTTTGGGCGCGTCGGCCTGGTGGGCGTTGAGCCCCGCCTCCGAGTCGTAGCCGCCGAGCAGGCTCATGGGCGTGGCATCCGGCGCACCACCATGACGACCTGGATCAGGTACAGCACCGCCGACCACAGGTAGAGCGCCAGTCCCCAGATCAGAAAGGCCCACCCGCAGGCCAGGATCACCCGGCTCCACAGCGCATCCCAATGGCCGAACAGGATCAGCGGGAAAGCCGACATCAGCGCGAACGTGGCGGCCTTGCCGATATAGGTGACCGGCAGGGCGGTCACCCCCCGGCTGCGCAGCACCGGCAGCGTCGCGGCGAGCACCAGGTCACGGCCCAGCAGGGTCAGCACGATCCACCAGGGCACCGCACCGTAGACCGCGACGGCGACGGGAACGGTGACCATGTAGATGCGGTCCACCAACGGATCGAGCAGCGCGCCGAGCCGCGAGGACTGGTTGTCGACCAGCCTTGCGATCTTTCCGTCGGCCCAGTCCGAGAACCCGCTGAACATCAGCACCGCGACGGCCCAGGCGTGCGCATGCGCCACCAGCAGTAGATACAGGAACACCGGCACCAGCACCAGGCGCAGCACGCTGAGCGCGTTGGGCACGGTCAGCACCCGGTCGCGGGCACCGGCCGCACCCTCGGTCGCTGCGCTCCTGCCCCCCGGAGCGGGCGCGTCGTCCATGGTCTAGAACTTAGCGGAATACTCCCGGCAGGCTCAGCGCCGACATGGTGTCGTCGTTGAGCGGGTTGTCGTGAACCATGTAGGTCCACGTCGAGGTGGGCCGGGCCAGTTTGGACAGGTCGATGCCCGGTTCCTCCTCGATCCGCTCGGCGGTGTCGAAGGTCTGCTGGGCGGCCTCGATCGCGTCGGCGGCCAGCGAGGCGAACGCGTCGACGGCCATCCGGTGGAACTCGTCGAGCGGGTTCTGCCTGCCCAGCGCCCTCAGGTGGATGCTTTCCCTGATGTCGGCCAGGAACGCCAGGTGGTCACACCAGCCGCGGTCCAGGTGGTAGAGCATGATCAGCCGGCAGGTCTTCTCCAGCTTCGCCTCGGCGTCGTCCCCGAGCTCCTCGGCGAGCTTGTCGTACCGCTCCGGCGACCGTTCCTTGATCTCGTCGCGCGCGGTCGCGGTGCGCAGCAGCGTTTCGCGGCGCTCGACGATGATCGCGCGCTGCTGGGCGATCAGCTGGTTGTAGCGCCAGGTGTTGGCGTGGACGTCGAGCAGGCGGCCCTCGGCGACGCGCTGCGCGTGGTCGAGCAGACCGGCCGCCTTCGGGTTGATGACGCGACCGTCCGCCTGGTCCGGGTCGGTCTCCATCGGAAGTTTGCCGGGATCGAGGTGGGCCACCACCAGTTCGTCCTCCCAGCTGGAGAAGAAGACCGAGGAGCCCGGGTCGCCCTGCCGGCCGGCCCGGCCGCGCAGCTGGTTGTCGAGGCGTTCGGTGTGGTGGCGTCCGGTGCCGACGACGTGCAGCCCGCCGAGCTCGGCGACCTCCTTCTTCTCGTCGGCGTCGTCGGAGACCTCGGATCCGCCGAGCCGGATATCGGTACCGCGACCGGCCATCTGGGTCGACACCGTGACCGCGCCGAGCTTGCCCGCCTCGGCGATCACGGCGGCCTCCTCGGCGTCGTTCTTGGCGTTGAGCACCACGGCGGGCACCCCGGCCTTCACCAGCTTCTCGTGCAGATCCTCGGATTCGGCGACGTCGTGGGTGCCGACCAGCACCGGCTGACCGGTCTCGTGCACCTCGGCGATGTGCCCGACGATCGCATCGTGCTTGGCCGCGGCGGTGACATACACCCGGTCGGTCTCGTCCTCGCGGATGTTGGGGGTGTTCGGCGGGATCGGCGACACCCCGAGCTTGTAGAACTGGCGCAGCTGCTCACCGGCGGCCAGCGCGGTGCCGGTCATCCCGCACACCGTCGGATACCGGTTGATCAGGGCCTGGACCGTGATGGTGTCGAGCACCTCGCCGGTTTCGGTGGTGGCGATGCCCTCCTTGGCCTCTACGGCGGCCTGCAGGCCGTCGGGCCAGCGCTGCAGCGAGGCGATCCGTCCGCGCGACGCGTTGATCAGGTGTACGGCACCGTCCCGGACGATGTAGTGCACGTCGCGCTGCAGCAGCGTGTGCGCGTGCAGGGCCACGTTCACCTCGGTGAGCGTGGTCGCGACGTGATCCTCGGAGTACAGGTCGATCCCGCCGAGTTCGGCCTCGAGCTTGCGGGCGCCGGCCTCGGTGAGATGCACGTTGCGGCTGTCGGTGTCGGTGTCGTAGTCGGTGCCTGGGGTCAGCTCCCCCACCATCCGGATGATCTCCACCCTGGGCTGCTCGCGGTGGCTGGTGCCGGCCAGCACCAGCGGCACCAGCGCCTCGTCGACGAGCACCGAGTCGGCCTCGTCGATGAGCGCGACGTCGGGGTTGGGTGACACGAGATCGTCGACGTCGGTGACCAGTTGGTCGCGCAGGACGTCGAACCCGATCTCGTTGACCGACGCGTAGGTGACATCGCATTCGTAGGCGGCGCGGCGCTGCTCGGCGGTGGAGTCGGCGGTGATCCAGCCGACGGTGAGCCCGAGCGCCTCCAGCAGCGGGCTCATCCATTCCGCGTCGCGGCGGGCCAGGTAGTCGTTGATCGTGATGACGTGGACACTGCGCCCGCCGATCGCGTACCCGGCCGCCGCGATCGCACCGGCCAGGGTTTTGCCTTCGCCGGTGGCCATCTCGACGACGTCGCCGGCCAGCATCCGCAGCGCCGCGAGCAGCTGCACGTCAAAGGGCCGCAGCCCGGTGGACCGCTCGGCGGCCTCCCGCGCGATCGCCAGGAACTGCGGGGTGTCGGCCGAGGCGGCCAGGTCTTCAAGGTGCAGCAGCTTGGCGGCCTTGGTGAGCTTCTCGTCGTCGAGGTCGGCGGCCTTGTCCTCGAACCCGGCGGCCCCCTTGACCTCCGACAGCGAACGCGCTTGGTTCCGCTCGGTGCTGGCCCCCAGTAGCTTCCAGAACTTGCTGCTCACGCGCCCCGGTTTGGCGCTGGACGTCTTCGGCACATGTTCACGGTACGCGGGAGCGGGCCGGCGGCTCGATCGGCGGCGCCCGGACTCACCACCCCCGTCGCGCCCGCGTCCGTCCGGAACCGGGTGTGACACCGTGGCCCAAATCACATCTGCCGCGTACGCACCACCAGTCACGCCCGCCCCGGGTTTCGGGCCGTCCGCCCACCGGCGCCGGGCCGCGCACAGGCGGGCAGGTCGCGCGGGTGTTCCGGCGCGGCCCGCGCGGCCGCACCGTTCGACGATCCGGCGCGACACACGTCACCGTTGTGTCATAACTCCACGCGGCCGACTTCAGGACCGCGCGGTACGTTGCCCGCATGGAGAACGAGATGTTCATCCCGACCCTCGACTGGGGCAGCGAGCTTCTGACGTCGCTGGTGTGGATCGCCAAAGGCTGGGCGATCGCCGCGGTCGCCACCGTGGTCATCCTGTTCCTGATCTTCCGGCTCACCGAGTGGGGCAGACAGTCCTGGCGCATCACCGGCGCCTACTTCACCGGGCGCTCCAGCCTCAAGGTCTGGCTCTGGCTCGCCGTGCTGCTTCTGTCGGTGATCGCCGGGGTCCGGCTCAACGTGCTGTTCACCTTCCAGGGCAACGACATGATGACCAGTTTTCAGGTCATCGCCTCCGGCCTCGCCAACGGCGACGAGGCGGTACGGACGTCCGGCAAGAACGGCTTCTGGCTGTCCATGGGCGTTTTCACCATTCTCGCCGTCCTCAACGTCGCCAGGATCATGTTCGACCTCTTCCTGGCCCAGCGGTTCATGCTGGCGTGGCGGACCTGGCTGACCGGACGGCTCACCGGGGACTGGCTCGACGGCAAGGCCTACTACCGGTCCCGCTTCATCGACGACACCATCGACAACCCCGACCAGCGCATCCAGAGCGATATCGACATCTTCACCGCCGGCGTCGGGCCGCTGCCCAACACCCCGAACAACACCTCGACCTCGACGCTGCTGTTCGGCGCGATCAACGCCATCGCCTCGATGATTTCGTTCACCGCGATTCTGTGGAATCTCTCGGGCAATCTGACCCTGCCGCTGATCGGGGTCGAGATGCCGCGGGCGATGTTCTGGATCGGCATCCTCTACGTCCTGTTCGCCACCACCATCGCGTTCTGGATCGGCCGGCCGATCATCTGGCTGTCGTTCAACAACGAGAAGTACAACGCGGCGTTCCGCTATGCGCTGGTGCGGCTGCGCGACGCATCGGAGGCCGTGGCCTTCTACCGCGGGGAGATCGCCGAACGCACCGGCCTTCGCCGGCTGTTCGCCCCCGTCGTCGCCAACTACAAGCGCTACGTCAACCGGATGGTCGGCTTCTACGGCTGGAACCTGTCGGTGAGCCAGGCCCAGGAACTCATCCCCTACATCGTGCAGTTCCCGCGGTTCCTGAGCGGCGATATCAATCTCGGTGCGCTCACCCAGACCGCCAGTGCGTTCCGCGAACTCATGAACGGCCTGTCGTTCTTCCGTAACGCCTACGACTCGTTCGCCGGCTACCGGGCCGCGATCATCCGTCTGCACGGCCTCGTGGTCGCCAACGCCGAGGCCCGCGGGCTGCCCGAGGTCACCACCACGCCGTGTGTGGACGGCACCGTGCAGCTGACCGACGTCGAGGTCCGCACGCCCGACGGCAGGCAGCTGATCAAACCGCTCGACCTGCACCTGCAGGTCGGCGACACGCTCGTGGTCACCGGCCCGTCCGGCAGCGGCAAGACCACGCTGCTGCGCAGCCTGGCCGAGTTGTGGCCGTTCACGTCGGGCACCCTGACCCGCCCGTGCGGCCCCAACGAGACCATGTTCCTGTCCCAGTTGCCCTACGTTCCGCTCGGCGACCTGCGCGCGGTGGTGACCTATCCGGGTGAGGAGGGTTCGGTCGACGACGAGACCCTCAAGCGCACCCTCGACGAGGTGGCACTGGCCCATCTGGCCGGCCGGCTCGACGAGGTGCAGGACTGGGCCAAGGTGCTCTCGCCCGGTGAGCAGCAACGGATCGCCTTCGCCAGGATCCTGCTCGTCAAGCCCAAGGTGGTGTTCCTCGACGAGTCGACCTCGGCACTCGACGAGGGCCTGGAATTCATGCTGTACCAACGGGTGCGCACCCAGCTGCCCGACACCATCCTGGTCAGCGTCAGCCACCGCACCACCGTCGAACAGCACCACACCCACGAGCTGGAGTTGCTCGGCGACGGCGAGTGGCGGCTGGGACGAGTCGACGGTGACGGCAAAGACGACGCCGACCTGATCACGCAGCCGTAACCGCCTCCTGCCGGTAACTTCCCCGCCATGGAGATGTTCACCCAGTCACTGGACTGGGGCAACGAGATCCTGTCCTCGCTGTGGTGGGTGGCCAAGGCCTGGGCGATCAGCGCACTGACCGCGGTGCTGGTGCTGGCCGCGCTGGCCCGCTTCACCGCCTGGGGCCGTCAGTTCTGGCGGGTCACCGGCGGGTATTTCGTTGGACGCCAAAGCGTCCCGGTGTGGGCACTGCTGGGTGTGCTGCTGTTGTCGGTGATGGTGTCGGTGCGGATGGACGTGCTGTTCAGCTACTACGCCAACGACCAGTTCACCGCGCTGCAGGTGGCCTTCGAGGGCGCGGGGGCGGGCGACGACGCGGTCCGCGACTCGGGGATCGCCGGCTTCTGGATGTCGATCGTGATCTTCGCGCTGCTGGTGACGGCCGACATCACCCGCACCCTGCTCGACGTGTATCTCATGCAGTACTTCATCATTCGCTGGCGGGTGTGGCTCACCCACCGGCTGACCGGCGACTGGCTCGGGGACCGGGCCTACTACCGCGGCCGGTTCCTGGCCGCGTTCGGCGGCACCCCGATCGACAATCCCGATCAGCGGATCCAGCAGGACATCGACGTGTTCACCACCGGTACCGGGCCGGAAACCAACACCCCCACCGTCGGCACCGCGCAGACACTGCTGTTCGGCTCGGTCAACTCGCTGGTGTCGGTGGTGGCGTTCACCCCGATCCTGTGGAATCTCGCCGGGCCGCTGACGCTGCTCGGCGTGACGATCCCCAAGGCGCTGTTCTGGATCGCGCTGTTGTGGGTGGTGGCGACCACGGTGGTGGCGTTCTGGATCGGCAGGCCGATCATCCGGCTGACCTTCCGCAACGAGCTCACCAACGCCGCGTTCCGCTACGCCCTGGTGCGGATCCGCGACGCCGCCGAGGCGGTCGGCTTCTACCGCGGTGAGCGCACCGAGCGGGCCACGCTGACGGTCCGGTTCGCCAGGGTCATCGCGAACTACCGCAGGCTGGTGCTGCGCGGTGTGGCCTTCCTGGGCTGGAACCGGTCGATCAACCAGATCATCGATCCGCTGCCGACCATCATCCAGGCTCCGCGGCTGTTCGCCGGCGAGCTCAAACTCGGCGATGTCACCCAGTCCTCGAGCGCGTTCAACTCGGTGCAGAGTTCACTGAGCTTCTTCCGGGCCGTCTACGACGCGTTCGCCGGCTACCGGGCCGCCATCATCCGCCTCGACGGGTTGGTCACCGCGAACGAACAGACAAGGGCGCTACCACGATTGGCGTCGGGCGTCAGCAGCAACGGCGGCGTCGAAGTCGAGGATGTCGAGGTGCGTTCGCCGGACGGCGCGCTGCTGCTGGACAACCTCGACCTGCGGTTGTCCCCCGGCGATTCGCTGGTCGTCACCGGCCCGTCGGGAACCGGGAAGACGACCTTGCTGCGCAGCCTGGCCGAGCTCTGGCCCTACGGTGCGGGCACCATCCGGCTTCCCGAGGACGGCGGCGTGATGTTCCTGTCGCAGCTGCCCTACGCGCCGCTGGGCGATCTGCGCACGGTGGTGTGCTATCCGTCGCCGTCGGGCAGCTACGGCGACGAGGAGATCCGGGATGTGCTCACCGCGGTCGCGCTGGGCCACCTGGCCGCCCGGCTCGACGAGGATTCGGACCGGGACTCGGATTGGAGCAAGGTGCTCTCCCCCGGCGAACAGCAGCGCATCGCCTTCGCCAGGGTGCTGCTGGCCCGGCCGCGGGCGGTGTTTCTCGACGAGGCCACCTCGGCCCTGGACGCCGGGCAGGAGTTCGCGATGTATTCGACGCTGCGGGCCCGGCTGCCCGACACCATCACGGTCAGTGTGAGCCACCGCGAGAGTGTCAACCGCCATCACGATCGCGAGCTGGCGCTGCTGGGCGAGGGCCGCTGGCAGCTCACCTTCACCGCCGAGCAGACGTGAAACTGCCCTAAATCCGCCAGAATTGGGCAGCTTTATGTCTGCTCGCGGGAGAAGGCGGCGGCGTGGGCACCGGCGCGGCGGCCGAAGAACGAGCCCTCGCCCAACTGGGTGCCACTCGAATACCCCTTGCCGTCCTGGGCGATGTTGGCCGCGCAGGCGCCCGCCGCGTACAGGCCGGCGATCGCGGCGCCGTCCGCACGGAGCACCTCGCCGTCGATGGACACGGTCAACCCGCCCATGGTGAATCCGGAGTACATGGCGCGGCCCAGCGACAGATCGAATACCGCCCACGGGCCGGTGTCCTGCACCGCGAGGTAATCCGGCTGTTTGTGGAAATCGGGGTCGATCCCCTTCGCGGCGTTGTCGTTGTAGCGGCGCAGGGACGCGGCCAGGTTGCCCGCGGGGATGCCGAGGGCGGCCTCCATCTCCTCGATCGTCTCGTACCCGTCGATGAACCGGATCAACGGCATCGCGGGCATCTCCATATGCGCCTCGTCGACGATGAGGTAGGCCTCCTGGTCGGCCTGTTCCAGGACGAACGCCGAGGTGCGCGAATGGTAGGAATCCTCGGCGACGAAACGGTGGCCCTGATTGTTGACGATCAGGCCGGTGAGCAGGATCTCGGGCGGGTAGGCCGCCGCGGTGATGAACAGCTGATCCATGCCGGTGGCGACCCCGCCCGCCGAGACGCCCATCCGGATTCCCAGACCGTCGTCGTTGGGGTTGCCCAGGATGTAGGGTTCGACCTCACCGTGGTGCTTGGTGCGCCGCTTGGTGCCGAGCGCCGGGGTGTACTCGGCCACCATCTCCGGGTTCATGGCGAACCCGCCCGCGGCGATGACGACGGATCTGGCCCTGACGGAGCCGGTTTCGCCGAAGTGCTTCCACCGGGCGCCGACCACCGCACCGTCGTCGGCGACGATCAGCTGGGTCGCGCCGGTCTCGTAGCGGATCGTGACGCCGAGCGATTCGGCCCGCTTGAGCAGCAGGTCGATCACCATGGCGGCACCGCCGAGCTCACCGGGTACCGGCACCGAGTGCCCGCGGGGCGCCGGTTTCACCTGCTCGACGAACGGCCACACCTTCTCGTTTCCGGTGTAGGACAGCCCCTCGGTGCCGGGCGGGACGACGATCTTGCCCGGGTAGAAGCTGCGCTCGAACTGAAACCCCAGCGCCTCAAGCCAATTGAAGTGTTCGACGCTGCCGTCGCAGTATGCCCGGATCTTGTCGAGGTCGGGCTCGCGGGAGACCGCCACCAGGTACTCATACATCGCGTCGGCGCTGTCTGGATGGCCGGTCGCCTGCTGTACCGCGGTGCCCCCGCCCAGGTAGAAGTGTCCGCCCGCCATCGCGGTGGTACCGCCTGCGGCCGCGGCCCGCTCCAATACCAGCACCCTGGCCCCCTCGGCGGCGGCACTGACCGCGGCACAACCGCCCGCTATGCCGAATCCGACGACCACGACGTCGAATTCGTCGGACCAGGACTCGACCTCGGCGGCGCCGAGAACTTCGGGAATGTCTTTCACTGTTGCTGCTCCTGTTTCACCTGGTCGAAGAAGGCCCGGATGTCGGGCGGGAGGTAAGCGATCTCCAGATAGGGCACGCCGGCCCGCGGGGCCGACAGGTAGGCGAAGCGCATACCGCCCGGCATCACCCCGTCGCATACGGCGGGCATGCCGTCGCGCGCGGCATCGGCCAGCTTCGCGTCGAAGGATTCGGGGTCGGCCGCCTCGACGCAGATATGGTGCAGGCCGGGCCCGTTGCGGTCCAGGAACTCGGTGTAGACGCTGTCCCCGCGGCCCGGCGCGATCAGCTCCAACTGCATATCGCCGGCGTAACTGAGCGATATGTCGGCGGTGAAGTCGGCCGGCGCACCCCGGTACCGGCAGGCGTCCGGGCCGAAGTGGACCGCGGGCAGGCGTACCCACCGCCGCGCCCCGAGCAGGGCG
The DNA here is from genome assembly GCF_053588415.1 of Mycobacterium sp. NPDC003449. Taxonomy (NCBI): domain Bacteria; kingdom Bacillati; phylum Actinomycetota; class Actinomycetes; order Mycobacteriales; family Mycobacteriaceae; genus Mycobacterium; species Mycobacterium sp. NPDC003449. The sequence continues at coordinate 1,044 of NZ_JBSFPX010000054.1, read as the reverse complement.
CTCAGGGTTTTCTCGGTGGTGTCCAGGTCGTCGGTCACCCAGGCGACTTGGACAGGTGTCTGGTCAGGCATCGCCATGAGGATATCGCCGACCCGCCGGGTTGGCTAGAACGTGTTCTAGTTCTGCCGGGCCAGGGTGCCGATCAGCAGCTCGATCTGGATGTCGAACATCTGCCCGGGCTCGGTCAGGGTGTCGCCGCCGTACTGGCCGAAGACCTCCAGGCTGATCGCCCCGATCAGCCCGGCCCAGAGCAGGAAACACCTGACCATGACCTCGTCGTCGGCCCGCACCCCGAACTCGTCGCGCAACCGGCCCAGGTCGGCCGACAGCGGTTGCGCGACACCGGCATCCGACGTCACCACCTCCCCGCGACGAACCCCGTCGGCCACCGCGGCGAACAGTGCGCCGACGACCCGGGTACCCGGCCCGACCGTGCGCTCCGCCGGAGCGTGGTAGCCGGGAACCGGGCTGCCGTACAACAACGCCCACCGTGCCGGTTGCCCGATGGCCCACGCCCGCGCCGCCTTCGCGATGACCCGGATCCGGTCCCGCCAGTCCGGTTCGGCGTCGGCGACGGCTACCGCATCGGCCAGCTCGGTGTAGGCGTCGACCACCAGCAGGGTGAGCAGGTCGTCGCGGCTCGCGACATACCGGTACACCGCCGAGGACACCATGCCGAGATCGCGCGCGATGGCCCGCAGGGACAGCCCGGCCGCCCCCTCGGTGACCAGGTGGCGCCTGCCGATCTCGACGATCGCGGTCTCGATGCGCTGCCGGCCCAGTTCCCGTTTGCCCACACCGGCAGTCTGCCAGAAATCGAGATCAGTGCTCTTGATTTACCCGTGCCGCCGTGACACGCTGGTAGAGAGAGCAGTGCTCTCGAATTGATCCGGGGATGAGACGAAAGGTCACCCATGACGACGCGCTACGACGCACCCGGCCCGCTGGCCAGGACCGCCAACGAGCTGTTCCGGCGGCTCGCCGAGGGCGGCATCAGCATCGCGGGCACCACCGCCCTGCGGGTCCGCGGCCGACGCACCGGCA
>NZ_JBSFPX010000053.1:0-38281 GCF_053588415.1 Mycobacterium sp. NPDC003449 | reverse complement strand
CCCCATCAGTCACATAAGCAACATGCCTGGCAAATCCCAGTGTCACACAACGACACGCCGATCACCCAGGAAATAAGTGCGGCTGTAGTACTAGGCCGGGTGAACATCGAGGACATCTGGCGGGCCGTCGACGATGAGCGCCGTCGCCTGCATGGACTGCTGACCGAACTCACCACTTCGCAATGGCGCCACGCCAGCCTCTGTGACCGCTGGCAGGTCCGGGATGTCGTCGCGCATGTGAATCTCTCGGCCGAGGCCACCGTCGGGCGGGTCCTGGTCGGTCTGCTGCGCGCCCGCGGCAGCATCGACCGGATGGTGTGCGACACCGCGCTGCGCTACGCCGCGACCCGCGATGACCACCAGCTGCTGGCCGGGTTGCGCGCGACGATCGGGTCGCGGGTCACCGCGCCGGGCACCACGCCGACGGACCGTCTGATGGATCTGCTGGTGCACGGTCAGGACATCGCGGTTCCGCTCGGCCTGAGCCACCACATGCCCACCGGGCCGTCCCGGCTGGCGATCGAACGGATCTGGCACCCGCGCTTCCCGTTCCACGCGGCAAAGCGGTTGGCCCCCTATCGGTTACGCGCCGTCGACACCGAGTGGGGCGCGGGCGACGGGCCGATCGTCGAGGGACCGGTGTCGGCGCTGCTGCTGCTCGCGACCGGTCGCACCGGCGCCGCACTCCCCCACCTCACCGGCGACGGGGTGGCCCTGCTGGCGCGCGGCTGAGTGCGGCGTCAGTGCACAAGTTGCGATGAGGTGTTGACCCGCAGCCGGTCCCGAACCGCCGAGCCAAGGCTGCTGGTGCTCGCCGTGCCGCCCATGTCCGGTGTCAACGCCGCACCGCCGTCGGCCAGGACGTCCTCGACGGCGGCCAGGATCGCCGCCGCGGCCTGCGGTTCGCCGAGATGATCGAGCATCATTGACGCGCACCAGATCTGGCCGACCGGATTGGCGATACCGCGGCCCGCGATATCGGGCGCCGAGCCGTGCACCGGTTCGAACAGGCTGGGAAAACGCCTCTCGGGGTTGATGTTTCCACTCGGCGCGATGCCGATGGTTCCGGTGCAGGCCGGCCCGAGGTCGGACAGGATGTCACCGAACAGATTGCTGGCCACCACGACGTCGAACCAGTCGGGATGCAGCACGAAATTCGCGGTCAGAATGTCGATGTGGTACTTGTCCACCTCGACATCGGGGAACCGCGCGCTCATCTCCTGCACCCGTTCGTCCCAGTACGGCATGGTGATCGAGATCCCGTTGCTCTTGGTCGCCGAGGTCAGGTGCTTCTTGGGCCTGCGTGAGGCAATTTCGAACGCGTACTTCAGGATCCGGTCCACCCCGACCCGCGTCATCACCGTCTCCTGCACGACCACTTCACGCTCGGTGCCCTCGAAGATCTTGCCGCCGATGCTGGAGTACTCGCCTTCGGTGTTCTCCCGCACGACGACGAAGTCGACGTCCCCGGGCTTGCGGCCGGCCAGCGGGCCGGCCACCCCCGGCATCAGTTTCACCGGACGCAGGTTGACGTACTGGTCGAAGTGGCGGCGGAACTGCAGCAGACTCCCCCACAGCGACACGTGGTCGGGCACCACCTCGGGCCAGCCCACCGCCCCGAAGAAGATCGAATCGAACCCGCTCAGCTCGTCGAACCAGGTCTCCGGCAGCATGGCACCGGTCCTGGTGTAGTAGTCGGCGCTGGCGTAGTCGAAGTGTTCGAAGTCGAGGGTGAAATCGAACGCCGCCGCGGCCGCCTCCAACACCTTGACTCCCTCCGGGACCACTTCCTGCCCGATACCGTCGCCGGCGATCACGGCAATCCGGTGCGCTTCAGTCATCGCGGTATGTCCTTTCGAAGAATCTCGGCAGGCGGTTCCCGGGGACCGGTGGCGCCACCGAACACTGGCCGTCCCCACGATTGAACGGTCACTACGGCTCGACGTCCAAGACGTCTATCGGACCCCACCGATAGGTGATGGCTATCAATTACCGTCGACCGCGGCGATGAAGGCCTCTGCGGCCGGGCTCAGCCGACGCGGTTGCCACACCAGGGCCACCTCAAGAACCTCGGTGTCCGCCAGTGCGCGGACCGCCAATCCGACCGCCTCGGCGAGCTGTCGCCACGACTCGGCCACCACGGCCGCCCCCACGCCGTCGAGGACGAGCGGCAGCAGGGCCTCGCGATGTTCGATCTCGACGGCCAGGTGGCAGTCGGTGGCCGCCAGGATCGCATCCGCGACCCGGCGCATCCCGGTGCCCGGCTGCCCCACGATGAGCGGAAGGCCGGCGAGGGCGCGCGGGTCGACCGGCTCGGGCGGCAGATCCACCTCGGCCCTGGTGACGACGACGAAGTTCTGGGTCTCCAGCGGCAGCGATCGCAGATCGTCGAACGCGGGAACCCCGCGCGGTGTCGCCAGCACACCGAGTTCGGCGGCTCCCGTTCGCAGCGCCTCGTGTACGTCCTCGGGCCGGTCGGTGGCCACGACGGCGACCTCGACACCCGGATGACGCGCCCGGAAAGCGGCGATGAGCCCGGTCAGCGGGCTGACGGCCTGCGAGGGCATCGCCGCCACCGTGAGCCGGCCGCCGCGAAGCCCGTCGACCGATTCGACCGTCGCGCGCGCCACCTCCAGCAACCGCACGAGTTCCCGGGCCGGATCCACCAGGGCGCGCCCGGCCGAGTTGAGCACCAGCCCGCGGCCTCGCCGCATGAACAGTTCGGTGCCGAGTTCGCCCTCGAGGCGGCGCAGCGATTGCGATATGGAGGGTTGGGCCACGTACAGGTGTTCGGCCGCCCGGTGGACGGTCCCGTGGTCGACGACGGCGAGGAAGAAGCGAAGCTGCCGGATGTCCAACAAAACCGTCCCGATTGCGTGCGATCAATAGGTACAAGCTATCGGAATCACTGGGAACAGGTCTTGGACACGTGCCCGGTGAGTGCGGTCACCTGTGATGGGTCCTCGGGTCCGGATCACTCACGTTGCGGTAGGGAGAAACCTATGTCGGACCAAATGTTGTTGTTCGTCAACGCGGGCGTGGCCATCATCGGCATCGTCACCAGCATCACCTGGCTGAAGTTTCCGCCGGTATTCGCGCTTCTGCTCGGCACCCTCTACCTCGGCGTCACGACCATCGGGTTCAAGGACACGCCAGGCGCGATCTCCGACGGCTTCGCCGACGTCATGGGTGACATCGGCATCCTGGTCACCTTCGGCGTGATCCTGGGTGCGTTGCTGACGGTCACCAACACGATGGAGAGACTCGTCGAGGCGATGCTGCGGTGGTTCGGTGAGCGCAGCGTGCCCTATATCTTCGCCGCCGCCCTGAGTTCGCTGTTCTCCTCGATCTATTCCGATGTCCTGCTGGTACTTTCGGCTCCCCTGGCCCGCCGGCTCGGGCCCCGCCTGGGAGCGCGCGGACTGGCACTGATGGGCGGGGCACTCACCGCCGGAATCGAAGTCGGGCTGGTCTTCGTCGCCCCCGGCGTGGCCGCGATCGCGATCGCCGGCATCCTCGACGTCCCGCTCGGGCAGATGTTCCTGCTCGGGCTGGCGGTCGGGTTGCCCACCGCCCTGCTCACGACGCTCGCGTTTCAACTGCTCCTGCCCGTCATGGGCTGGAACAAGGAACTCGACGAGATCGACGTCGCCACGGCCTCCGAGGACCCGGCCGACCCAACCGACCCGGCCGGCCCGGCCGGCAGGCCCGAGGACGCAGACGGTGGCGCCGCCCCGGAACGGGGTGAGACCGCCCATACGATGACGGTCGCACCCCCCGAGACCGCGGCCCGCGAACTCAACCTTTTCGTCGCGATCACGCCGGTCCTGCTCACCCTGGTGCTGATCGCGGGCGGCGCGCTGGCCGGGATCGCCGGCTGGGACGCCGATGTCATCGGCTTCCTGACCGACCCGGTGGTCGCGATCTTCGCCGGCGCGGGTTGGGCGTTCGTGCTGGCCAGCCGGGTACGGCCCCGCGAGCAGATCTCGAAGGCCATCGGCTCTGCCCTGACGTCGTGCGGGCCGATCCTCGTGCTCAGCGGCATCAGCGGATCCCTCGGCTTCGTCATCGAGGGCTCCGGCATGGGCGACATCCTCGGTAGCGCCTTCCGCTCCGATTTTCTGCCGCCACTGCTGCTGGTGTGGCTGGTGGCCGCGTTGCTCCACATCGCGTTGGGCTCGATCTCGGTCGCAGGTATCACCGCGGCGGGCATCCTTGCGCCCATCGCGGGCAGCCTGGGGGTTCCGGTGGTGCTCGTCGCACTCGCGGCCGGCTCGGGGGCCCTGTTCCTGCCCCACGTCAGCAGCAACTTCTTCTGGATGTTCCAGTCGCTGATCGGCTACTCGACTCGCGGCACGTTCAAGACCCACACCGTGGCGATGACGCTGGCCTCGGTGATCTCGCTGCCGATCGTGTTGTGCCTCGGCGCCGTCATGTGAGCGCCGGACAACCCCGCGAGCAGACGCAGCGGTACCCCGGAATGCGCTTTCCGGGGTACCGCTGCGTCTGCTCGGCAGGGGAAATCAGGCGCGCTGGACCGCACCGACGCGCTCACCGGCGGCCGCCACGGCGGCGTCGCGGGCCGCACTGGCCTCGGCCTCGGTGAGGGTGCGGTCGGCGGCCCGGAACCGAAGCGCCAGGGCCAGCGACTTGCGTCCCTCCCCGATCTGCGGGCCGGTGTAGACGTCGAACAGCCGGACGTCCTCGAGCAGTTCGCCCGCACCGGCGCGGACCGCGTCGACCACGGCGGCCGCCGATACCTCGGCACCCACGACCACACTGATGTCCTGGAACACCGCGGGGAACGGGGAAACCGACGGGGCGGGAAGGGTTTCGACGATCGGGACGTCGTCGAGGCTCAACTCGACCGCACAGGTGCCCTTCGGCAATCCGGCCCGTTCGACGACCGCGGGGTGCAGCTGGCCGGCGTAGCCAACGGTGGTATCGCCGACCAGCACCTCGGCGCACCGGCCCGGATGCCACGGCAGCTCCTGCGCGGCGCGCAAGGTGAACTCGACACCGGCCGCCCGGCCGATCACCCGCACCGCCTCGAAGGCGTCGGCGGCCTCCACCGGCCGCCCCGGCCCCCACGGTCCCGCCGGCTCACGCAGACCGGTCAGCACCACGCCGACATGCTGGGGTTGGTGCGGCAGCGAGGCGTCCAGCGCGGCGATCTCGGCGTCGGTGGGCCTGCGGTCGGTGGGAACACGCTCGACCGCCCTGGTCTGTTCCGTCGGCTCCACCACCTGCGCGATGGCGAACAGCGCGACATCGGGAGCACCACGGGACACGTTGCGCCCCAACGCTTCCAACAGGCCGGGTAACAGCGTGCTGGCCAGTTGCGGCCGGTCGGCCTCCAGCGGGTTGAGCACGCTGGTGGTGGCGCGCCGCGGATCGTCGGCGGCGAGGCCCCAGGTGTCGAACACGCCGGCCGGCAGGAACGGGGTGGGCAGGATCTCGACGAAACCGGCCAGCGCCAGCGACTTGCCGACGGCGCGGCGACGCTTCTGCACCGCGCTGAGCCCACGTCCGGCCGGTGCGGTCGGCAGCACCGAGGGAATCTGCTCCAGCCCTTCCAGCCGCAGCACCTCCTCGACCAGGTCGGCCCGCTGGCGCAGATCGGGTCGCCAGCTCGGCGGGGTGACGGTCAGCGCCTGCGACCCGGTCGGCTGGGCGACCCCGGCGCCGATCTGGGTCAGCCTGCGGGCCGTGGTGCCCGCGGGGTACTCGACGCCCGCGGTGTGATCGGGCAGGTCGGCCGCGATCGCGATGGCCGGCCCCGACCAGTCCTCGCGGCCATCGGCACGCCAGTCGGTCAGGGTGGGCGCCACCGTGCCGCCGGCGATCTCGGCCAGCAGCGTCGCGCAATGGTCCAGTGCCGCAACCGAAATCGCCGGATCGACGGACCGCTCGTAACGCCTGCCTGCCTCGCTGGCCAGGTGCAGGCGCCGCTGGGTGCGCGACACCGCGGCCGGATCCCACACCGCGGCCTCCAGCAGCACATCGGTGGTGCTGTCGCGCACCTCGGTGGTCCCGGCTCCCATGACGCCACCGATCGCGGCGGTCGCGACGTCGTCGACGATCAGCACATCGCCCGAATTGAGGGTGCGCTCGACATCGTCGAGCGTGGTCACCTTCTCGCCGTCGCCGGCGAACCGCACCTGAAAGCCTCCGGTGATCAGGCCGCGGTCGTGGGCGTGCATGGGATGCCCGAGTTCGAGCATCACGTAGTTGGTGACGTCGACGGCCGGTGAGATGGCCCGGATTCCGCTCAGCAGCAGCCGGCGCTGCAGCCACCACGGCGACACCGCGGCCGGGTCGATCCCGGTGACCGGGCGCAGGCCGAAGCGCTGAACTCCGGTGCCGGGCTGCACGGTCAGCGGCCAGGCCTCGTCCCTGGCCGGCAACGACGGCACGTCGGCCGGGTCGACGTAATCCAGGTCGTAGGCGCAGGCGATCTCGCGGGCCAGCCCGCGCACCGACAGGCAGTAGCCGCGGTCCGGGGTGATCGCCAGGTGGAACACCACATCGTCCAGGCCCAGTACGCCGGCGGCGGGGGTCCCCGGCTCGGCGGTGCCCGCGGGCAGCACCAGGATCCCGGAATGGTCGACGCCCAGGTTCAGCTCGGCGGCCGAGCAGATCATGCCGTCGGACGTGCGGCCGTAGGTCTTGCGGGTGGCGATGGTGAAGTCACCGGGCAGCACGGTGCCGGGCAGCGCGACCACCACCAGATCGCCCACCGCGAAATTGCGGGCGCCGCACACGATATCGCGGGGCTCCGGCTCACCGACGTCGACCTTGCAGGCCCTGATCGGCTTCTTGAACTCGGTGAGCTCTTCGATCTCGGCGACCCGGCCGACGGTCAGCGGTCCGGTGACCGGGCCGATCGGGATGATCTCCTCGACCTCGTGACCGATCCGGATGAAGGTTTGTTCGAGCTCTTCGGAGGACACATCCCATCCGGGGGCGCCGGCCTGGACGGTGTCGCGCAGCCAGCTGTACGGGATCCGCATCAGACGCCGGCTCCGAACGGCAGCGAGAAGCGCACGTCGCCCTCGACCATGTCGCGCATATCGGGAATTCCGTTGCGGAACTGCAGGGTTCGCTCCAATCCCATTCCGAAGGCAAAGCCCGAGTAGAGGTCGGGATCGATGCCGCAGGCGCGCAGCACGTTCGGGTTGACCATCCCGCAACCGCCCCATTCGACCCAGCCCGGCCCACCCTTTTTGTTGGGGAACCAGATGTCCACCTCGGCCGAGGGCTCGGTGAACGGGAAGAAGTGCGGGCGGAACCGGGTGCGGCCCTGCGGGCCGAACTGGGCCCGCGCGAACGCATCCAGGGTGCCGCGCAGATGCGCCATGGTCAGGCCCTTGTCCACCGCGAGACCCTCCACCTGATGGAACACCGGGGTGTGGGTCGAGTCGAGTTCGTCGGTGCGGAAGGTCCGGCCGATCGAGACGACGTAGACGGGCAGGTCGCGTTCCAGCAGGGCGCGGATCTGCACCGGTGAGGTGTGGGTGCGCAGCACCTGACGCGAACCCTCGTCGGTGGCCGAAGCCGGCGCGATCTGGAACGTGTCCTGCTCGCTGCGGGCCGGATGGTCGGGGGGGAAGTTCAGCGCGTCGAAGTTGAACTGCTCGGTTTCGACCTCGGGGCCCTCGGCGAGTTCCCAGCCCATCGCCACGAAGGTGTCGGCGACGTTCTCGGCCAGGATCGTGATCGGGTGGCGGGCGCCGAGCGGCTGACGCGTCGACGGCAAGGTGACGTCGATGCGCTCGGCGACCAGGACCGCGGCGTCGCGTTCGGCGCGCAGCACCGCCAGCCGCTCGTCGTAGGCACCCTGGGCCTCGGCGCGGGCGATGTTCACCCGTTTGCCGGCATCGGCACGGTCGGACTTGGCCAGCGAAGCAAGGGCCTGGCGCGCCAGCGCGATCGGGGCGCGGTCGCCGAGGTGCTCGGTCTTGGCGCGGGCCAGCGCGTCGAGGTCACCGGCGAGCCCGAAGGCGTGCCGGGCCGCGTCGACGGCTTTGGTCAGGGCTTCTTCGGAGAGGTCACTGGGCTGTTCAGCTCCGGTTTCCCCTCCTTGCGTGCGGACCACCCGGCGATCATAGGCGATGCGCCGAGCGTGCTCCGAATGCGTTTCCCAGGGCATACCCGGCCGCCGCACCGATCAGCCCGGCGCCGCCGGTGACCGCGACCAGTTCACCGCCGCCGGCCAGCAGCGCAAACCCGAAAGCGGCGGCGACCGACAACAGCAGATAACGGCACAGGGTCCAGCCCTCGGGCGGGCCCAGCCGGCCCGACAGCACCATGCCCAGCAGCAGCGCCACCGCGTGACCGATATCGGTGAAGTCCCGGCTGATCGTCACCACCCCGAGCACGACGCCCAGCCACCAGCCGATCCAGGCCGGCCGCCAGCGCGACGGGATCGCGGCGGTGAGCGCACCCAGCACGGCGGCCGCGCCGTAGCTCATCCCGACGTCGACATCGCGCCCGACCGACACCGGCGTCCAGCCCGCTTTCACCGTGACCGTGAGGCCGACCGCCACCAGCAGCGTCGCCCCCACATGGCCGAGGGTGAAGGTGAGCAGGAGCCGCCCGCTGCGCCACAGCAACTCGCCGAGCGCCAGCAGGCACATCAGACCCGGCAGCCAGGTGTAAACCGGACCCGAGTCGGTGACGAACGCGCTGCCCAGCAGGGTGCCGAGGTGCCCGTGACGCAGATTGTGCAGATTCGTGCTGGCCCCGCTCACCACCCCCGGGCCTGGACGTCGGGATCCTGCGCCAGCAACGCCGACGTCACCACGGTCAGGGTCGCGGCATAGATCAGCGTGACCGGAATCCGGGTCAGCTGGGTCAGGATCGGTGACACCCGAGGGAGCACCGGATCAACTATCCGCCCGGTTCGTCGTGATCCTCGGATTCGCCGGCTGGCAACTGCCTGGGAATTTTCACCCGGTACATCACCAGATCCTCGGGAACACCGTCCGGTCTGGCCGAGAACATCTGCCGCCGTTGCCGTTTGACGGTGACCCCGAGCGCCGACAGGTCATCCTCGGAGATACCGGACAACGTGGTGTGCGACATGACCAGACCGCCCTTGGCGGCGCGGTCCATGACCCTGGCCGCGATGTTGACGTCCACCCCGAGCCAATCCGACCCGATGCGCTGCGGGCGCCCGGTGTGCATCCCGACCCGCATCCGCGGCGTGTAGCCGTCCACGTCGACACCCTCACACGCAGTCAGCCCGGCCAGCACCGCGTGCACGGCGGTCACCGGGTCGGAGAACACCGCCATCATCCCGTCGCCCATGCGTTTGACGATGTGGCCACCGGCCTCGAGCACGGGCGGTTCGATGACCTGGGCGACGCGGCGCAGCAGCCGCAGGGTGGCGTCGTCGCCGGCGCGCAGCGACCACGCCGAAAACCCGACCAGATCGGTGAACACCAGCGTCACCTCGGGGTTCGCCGGTGTCCCCGACACCCGTTCGGTCAGCGCCTGCCAGATCTGCAGCGCACCCAGGCTCACCTCCCGGGAGGCGGCATCCCGGTCCAGCAGCCGGTCGGCGACGCGGGCGGCGGCGCGGGGCCCGCCCTCACCGGCCGCCGACAGCGGATCACCGAATTCCGGATCGCCGGGCAGCGCCCGGCGGACGCGCTTGACCAGCGAGATCAGGGCGGGACTGTGGTTGGTGCGCTGTAGCCAGGCCAACGGCCCCGGCAATCGTTCGTCGAACGATTCGCCATCCACAGCGCAAGCGTAAGCGGGGGTCCGCGGCCGGGCAATCAGGCCCGGTGCAGGTTTGCTCACACCGGTCGGGGCAATCCGGTCACGTGACCGCTGCGGCGCGATGTCCGCGGCGTAACAGTGCGACGCGACGCGCCCAGAGCTCGTCGACAACACGCGTTGTCACTACTATCGTGGATGTCACACCGCGAGGTTCGAGCATTTCGAGTCATTCAGAGTCAACGGAGACACGATGGCCGCGACGTCAACGACCCACAGGGCGCCCGACACCCAGCACGATCCGCTGGGCCCGGATTCGCTGACCTGGAAATACTTCGGCGATCTGCGCACCGGAATCCTCGGGGTGTGGATCGGCGCCATCCAGAACATGTACCCGGAGCTTGGCGCCGGCGTCGAGGAGCATTCGATCCTGCTGCGCGAACCGCTGCAGCGGGTCGCACGATCGGTGTACCCGATCATGGGCGTCGTCTACGACGGCGAGCGGGCCACCGAAACCGGGGCCCAGATCAGGGGATTCCACACCACCATCAAGGGTGTCGACGCCAAGGGCAGGCGCTACCACGCGCTCAACCCGGATACGTTCTACTGGGCGCACGCCACCTTCTTCATGCTCATCATCAAGACCGCCGAATATTTCTGCGGCGGGCTGACCGACGCCGAGAAACGCCAGCTGTTCGACGAGCATGTGCAGTGGTACCGGATGTACGGGATGAGCATGCGGCCGGTGCCCGCGACCTGGGAGGACTTCCAGGAGTACTGGGACGCCAAATGCCGCGACGAACTCGAGATCAACCGCGCCACCCTGGACATCTTCACCATCCGGATCCCCAAACCGTGGTTCGTGCTGATGCCGACCCCGATCTGGGATCAACTGTTCCGGCCGCTGGTCGGGGCGCAACGCTGGATCGCGGCCGGGGTGTTCGACCCGGCGGTTCGCGAGAAGGCCGGGATGCGCTGGACGCCCGGCGACGAGGTGCTGCTGCGCATCTTCGGCAAGATGGTCGAGTTGGCGTTCGTCGCTGTCCCCGACGAGATCCGGCTGCATCCGCGCGCGTTGTCCGCCTACCGCCGCGCCGCGGGCCGACTGCCCGCCGATGCGCCGCTGATCGAGGCTCCCGGGTTCACGGCGCCCCCACGCGACCGCCGGGGCCTGCCGATGCACTATCTGCCCCGGCGCAAATCCCTGCTGGACCGGGCCGGGTCGCTGGTGCACACCACGTTTTCGTTGCCCGCGCTGCGACGGCCCGCCCAACGCAACGCACCCGCCGCCTAAGCTGTCCGAATGCTGGAATGGTCTGACGTTGACATCGCCGTGCGTGACGCGGTTCGGGAGTTCGTGGACAAGGAGATCCGGCCGCATCTCGACGAGCTGGAGAGCGGCGAGCTGGAGCCCTATCCGATCATCCGGAAGCTGTTCGCGGCGTTCGGGATCGACACCATGGCGCGCGAGGGGCTCGATAAGCGCCTGACCCGACTGCGGTCCGGCGAGACGCCGTCGGGCTCGGGCGGCGGGATGTTCGGCGGCGGTTCCGGCGGCTCGGCAGGCATGGGCTTCGTGGTGATCAGCGAGCTGTGCCGGGTGTCGATGGGTTTGGTGACGGGCATGGGGGTCAGCCTCGGGCTGACCGTCCCCACCATTCAGAGCCGCGGCACCCTCGCCCAGCAGGAACGCTGGCTGCCCGGGCTGGTCACCTACGAGAAGATCGGCGCATGGGCCATCACCGAACCCGATTCCGGTTCGGATGCGTTCGGCGGCATGAAGTCCTATGTGACCCGCGACGGCGAGGACTACATCCTCAACGGGCAGAAGACGTTCATCACCAACGGGCCCGACGCCGATGTCGTGGTGGTCTACGCCAAGCTCGACGAACCGGGCGTCGAGAAGCGGGATCGCAAGGTGCTCACCTTCGTGCTGGACCGTGGCATGGACGGGTTCGTGCAGTCGAAACCGTTCCGCAAGATGGGCATTCATTCGTCGCGCACCGGCGAGCTGTTCTTCAACAATGTGCGGCTCGGCCGCGACCGGCTACTCGGCGAGACCGGTGAAAACGGGGCCAACGAGGCGTCTGACGCCAGGGACAGCGCCAGGTCGAGCTTCTCCACCGAACGGATCGGGGTCGCGGCCATGGCGCTCGGGGTGATCGAGGAGTGTCTGCGGCTGAGCGTGGATTACGCCAAGAGCCGCACGCTGTGGGGCCAGGAGATCGGCCAGTTCCAGCTGATCCAGCTCAAGCTGGCCAATATGGAAGTGGCCCGGATGAACGTGCGCAACATGCTGTTCCGGGTCATCGAGTCGGCCCAGGACGGCAAGGCGATTCCGCTGCCGGAGGCGTCGGCCATCAAGTGGTACTGCTCGCAGGCCGCCACCGACGTCGCGATGGACGCGGTCCAGCTGTTCGGCGGCAACGGCTACATGACCGAGTACCGGGTGGAGCAGCTGGCCCGCGACGCCAAGTCGCTGATGATCTACGCCGGCAGCAACGAGGTGCAGATCACCCACGTCGCGCGGGGCCTGCTCAGCTAGCCGGGCGTCTAGGTGACCGCGAGCGCGTCGATCTCGACCAGCATCACCTCGTGCGGCAGTTCGACGAACACCGTGGTGCGGCAAGGCAGTTGATCGGATGTCACGTTCTCGGCGATGAATTCGCCGTACACCTCGTTCATCGCCGCGAAATCGGAACGCTTGGTGAGGTAGACCCGGAACATCAACACATCCTCCACACCGGCTCCACCGGCGGCGAGGATGGCTTTCACGTTCTCCAGGGTCCGCCGGGTCTGGGCGCGCACATCACCCTCGCCGATGTAGGTGTTCGTCGCCGGATCCACCGGGCCCTGTCCGGACACCTGCAGGAAGCCGCCCTTCTTGATGCCCTGGCTGAAGACGTGGGCGGGGGCGGGTGCGTTGTCGGTGCGGATCACCTGCGAATCGGACACTGTCGGAACTCCTTCGTTTGTCGGGGTTTTCTTCGTGGGTCAAGGCTGCGGCCGGTAGCCACAGTCGCGGGAGATGTCGTCGCCGACGGCCCGCAGTGGTGCGAGTAGGTCGAGAATCCGGTCGAACGGCAGCACCACATCGGGCACCGAGACCGACACCGCGGCGACCACCCGGCCCGACGCACCGCGCACCGGCACGCCGAGGCAGTTGATCGACGGCTCGTTCTCCTCACGGTCCTGGGCCCACCCCTGGGCACGCACGGTGTCGATCTCGCGGAGATAGCCCTCGGGGGTGGTGATGGTGTTTGCGGTGCGCCTGGTGAAGTCCATGGCCGAAACAATTTGGTGCAGTTCGTAATCCGGCAGGTCGGCCAGGATCACCTTGGCCACGGCGGTCGAGTTCAGGTTCGCGCTCAGGCCGATGCGGGAGAACATCCGGATCTGGTCGTGCGATTCCAGCTTGTCGATGTAGACGACCTCGCCGCCCTCCATCGCGGCCAGGTGGGTGGTGCGGCCGTGGGTCCGGTTGAACGCCACAAGATGCGGTGAGGCGATCCGCCGGATCTCCCGCTGATCGGTGCCCTGTGCCGCCAGTTCGAATATCCTGGAACCCAGGTGATAGCGATTGCTGTGGTCGCGAAAGGTGAACCGTTCGTCGGACAACGTGCGCAGCAGTCGCAATACCGTCGTCTTGTGCACCCCGGTCGACTCGGCGAGTTCGTCCAGGCCGGCCGGGCCGTCGCCGAGCTGAATCAGCAGATGCAGTGCCCGCGCGACACTCTGGCTCATCGGCTCAATTCCCTTCCGGCCGCACGAATCCCGCCGCGCTCACGGTGGTCGCCGACCAGGACTGCGCCGAACAGCCGAGCAGATCGTTCAGCACGGCCGCCGACGGTGGCGGTGCCGAATCGGATGCGACGGTGAGGGTGGTCGCGGCGCCGATGTGACCCCGACGCAGGCACGTCGCGACATCGTCGCCGCGCACCAGGCCGTTGAGGTAGCCTGCGGCGAACGCATCACCGGCGCCGACCGGTTCGACGACCTCGACCCGTAGGGCGGGCACGACGGTTGTCGCCCCGCGGCGGTCCACGGCCACGGCGCGCCGGGCGCCGTCCTTGACGACGATGACCTCAGGAAGCGGCAGAATGCGGCGCAGTTCGCCCGGATCGTCGGTGCCCATCACCCGGATCGCCTCGTCGGCGCCGACGAGAACCAGGTCGGCCCGGTTCGCCAGGTCGACCACCACACCCGGATCGCCGTCCGGCCACAGCTGCTCGCGCCAGTTCACGTCGAAGCTGAGCACCCCGCCGACACCGGGCCGCTCGGTCAGCAGCCTGCGCATCAGCCCACGGCAGGAATCCGACAGGGCCGCAGTGATTCCGCTGCAGTGCACCACCGCGGCCCGGCCGAGCACGGCCGACACCGCGGGGGCATCGAGGAATTCCGGACCCATCGCCGAGGCCGCCGACCCCGAACGCCGGTAGTGGCTCGTTGTCGTAGGCTCGCCGGCCTCGTCGGTCTCGGTGCGCTTGGAGTAGTGCCCGGTGGGCCGCGCCGGGTCGATGTCGACGGCGGAGACGTCGACACCCCGCACCCGCAATTCGGAGCACACCATGGCGCCGTATTCGTCGTCGCCGAGCCGGCCGACCCACGCTGCGGGTACACCGAGGGCCGAGAGCCCGGCGGCCACGTTGGCTTCCGCGCCGGCCAGGTGCAATTGGGCTTGAGCACCGGCCAGGTGCGACTCGGCTCCCGAGACCAGAACCAACGCCTCGCCGAGGCACGCCACGGAGCTGCCGCCGTTGGGTGTCGTCCGCACTGCCCTCCTTCGGGTCGGCTCTATTGACGCGGTGCCGGTGTCATGTTAAACAGATCACGAGCATTTTTGCAACACTGATTGCAGTACATGCAACATAGCAGGTGAACCGAGGGATGAGAGCACCCATGACGACCAGCAGCCTCCACACGGAGCGTCTCTCGGACTTGGACAAGGCGCTGCCGGCCGCGGCCGACGGGCTGACGCCTGCGGATTTCCTCGCCACCGGGCCCCGGCTGTCGTCGTTCAGCACACCCGTGATGACGCTGGACGACTCGGCCATCGACCAGAACCTGGCGGCGATGGCAGCGTGGTGCGCCGACCATCACGTCGAACTGGCCCCGCACGGCAAGACGACCATGTCGCCGACCCTGTGGGAACGTCAGTTGCGCAGCGGTGCAACGGCGATCACGCTCGCCACGTTCAGCCAGGTGCGCGTCGCGGTCCACTTCGGGGTGGACCGGATCCAGCTGGCGAACGCCCTGGTCGATCCGAACGCGCTGCGCTGGCTGGCCGGAGCCATGGCGGCCCGGCCCGATCTGGAGGTGCTCACCTGGGCCGACTCGACCGGCACGGTCGACGCGATGGCCGCCGCCCTTGCCGACACCCCTTTGGCCCGCCCGATCGCGGTGCTGGTCGAGCTCGGCGCGCCCGGCGGGCGAACCGGGGCCCGGTCGGTCTCCGACGCGGTGGCGGTGGCCGAACGAATCTCCGCGAGCGACTCGCTACGACTGGCGGGTGTCTCCGGCTATGAGGGCGCGTTGGCACACGACGCATCGGAACCCTCGCTATCGCGGGTCCGGGACTATCTGCGAGAGATGGCTCGGCTGCACCGCCTCCTGGAGGCGGACCGGTTGTACCCGGACGACGCCGAAGTGGTCGTAACCGCCGGCGGGAGTGCGTATTTCGATATCGTCGCCGAGGTGCTGGCACCGCTGGCCGGCGAACGTGTCCGCGTCGTGGTGCGCGCGGGCGCCTACATCATTCACGACGACGGCTTCTACACCGGCATCACGCCGTTCGGCCGCGACGGGTCCGGGTACCGGCTGCGCTCGGCCATGCACACCTGGGCCCGGGTGGTGTCGCGTCCCGAACCGGGTCTCGCGCTGCTGGATGCCGGCAAACGTGACGTGCCGTTCGACGAGGGGCTGCCGGCACCGCAACTGGTGGCCGATGACCTCGGAGCACCGACGCGGCCGCTGGCCGGCGCCCGGATCACCGCGGTCAACGACCAGCACGCGTTCCTGTCGATCCCGCCGGACACCGACCTGCGGGTGGGACAGGTTGTGCGGCTTGGCCTCTCGCACCCGTGTACGGCATTCGACAAGTGGCGGTGGATTCCGTTGCTCGACGACACCGGTGACGATCCCCGCGTCATCGACCTGATCCGCACCTACTTCTGAGCCGGACCGATATGCGCACCCTGATCCGTTCGGCCACCGTCGTCGACGGTACCGAGACCCCCCGGTACCGCGCCGACATCCTCATCGACGGTGACCGCATCGCCGAAATCCGCACCGAGAAAGCCGATCCGCCATCGGCGGACCGGACGATCGACGCCGGCGGTCTGGTCCTCGCACCAGGGTTCATCGATATGCACGCGCATTCGGACCTGCAGATCCTGCTCGACCCGACCCATCCGTCCCGGATCACCCAGGGTGTCACCACCGAGGTGCTCGGACAGGACGGCCTGTCCTACGCGCCGGTCACCGACGATGTGCTGGCCGGTGTGCGCCGCAAGATCGCCGGATGGAACTCCGACCCGCGGGACTTCGACTTCGACTGGCGTTCGGTCGGTGAGTACCTTGACCGGCTCGACCACGGGATAGCCACCAACGCCGCGTATCTGGTGCCACACGGGGTGGTCCGAGCGCTGGTGGTCGGCTGGGGTGAGGGGCCCGCGACGCCGGCGCAGATCGTCGCGATGCAGCGGATCGTGGAACAGGCGATGTCCGAGGGTGCGGTCGGACTCTCGGCCGGGCTGACCTACACGCCCGGCATGTACGCCGACAACGAGGAGCTGCTGGGGCTCTGCCGGACGGTCGCCGAATACGGCGGCTACTTCTCGCCGCACCACCGGTCCTACGGCGCGGGCGCGCTGGAGGCGTACCGCGAGATGGTGGACCTCGCCACCCGCTCGGGCTGCCGGCTGCACCTCGCCCATGCGACACTCAACTTCGGCCCCAACAAAGGGCGCGCGCCAGAACTGTTGGCGCTGCTGGACGATGCGACCCGGGCCGGCGCCGACATCAGCCTCGACACCTACCCGTACCTGCCGGGGGCCACCACACTTTCGGCGATCCTGCCCAGCTGGGCCTCGGCGGGCAGCGCCGAGGAGACGATGGCCCGGCTGGCCGACCCTGCCGCGCGGCAACGGATCCGCGAGCATCTGGAGGTCACCGGCTCCGACGGTTGCCACGGGGTGACGGCCGAATGGGACACCATCGAGATCAGCGGTGTGCAGAACCAGGAGTGCGACCGGTATGTGGGCCGCACCATCGCCGAGATCGCCGCCGTCGAGGACCGCGATCCGTTCGAGGTGTGCATCGACATTCTGCTTCGAGACCAACTCGGCAGCGGCATCCTCCAACACGTCGGCCACGAGGAGAACGTTCAGGCAATCATGCGACACCCCAGGCATACCGGCGGCAGCGACGGGCTGCTGGTCGGCGCGAAACCCCACCCCCGCGGCTGGGGTACGTTCGCCCGCTACCTCGGACACTATTGCCGCGATCTCGGCCTAATGTCGGTGGAGGAATGCGTCGGCCACCTCAGCGGCCGGGCGGCGGCCCGGCTCCGGCTGGCCGACCGCGGGTTCATCCGCCCCGGGTTCGCCGCCGACCTGGTGCTGTTCGACCCCGACACCGTCGCCGACACCGCCACCTACGAGCAGCCCCGGCAGCCGGCCACCGGGTTCAGCCACGTGTTCGTGCGCGGCGAATTGGCGCTCGACGACGGCGCACTCACCGGGGTGACCGCCGGGCGGTCGCTGCGCCGCGGAACCGACGGGGTGGTGCGATGAGTGATCTCGACGTGCTGCGGGCCGACCGCGTGCTCAGCGTCGTACGCGCCGACCGCATTCCGGACGCGGCCGATCTCTGTCACGCCCTGGCCGCCGGCGGAATCCGCACCGTGGAACTGACATTCACCACACCCGGTGTCCTCGACCATCTGCGATCCTGCTCCGACGCGGTTTCACGGTCGGGCATTGTGCTGGGCGTCGGCACGGTGCTGACCGCCGATCAGGCCGGCGCGGCGATCGAGGCCGGGGCACGGTTCCTGGTCACCCCGGGGCTGCGGCCCGAGGTCGCCGCGGTCGCGGTGGCCAATGGCGTGCCGGTTGTCCTCGGCGCACTCACCCCGACCGAGGTGGCCACCGCCGTCGACCTCGGCTCGGCGGCGGTGAAGATCTTCCCGGCCGGCAGCATGGGCCCGAAGTATCTCTCCGACCTGCACGGCCCTTATCCCGATGTGGAGCTCCTGCCGTCGGGCGGGATCACTTCCGGCAACGCCAGGGCCTATCTGGACGCCGGTGCGCTCGCGGTCTGCGCGGGCACCGGCGTGGTCCCACCCGCACAGGTAGCGGCAGGCGATTGGGACGCGATCACCGACCGGGCAACGGCATTCGTCGCCGAACTCAACCGCTTATCCGACTCCGGAGCCTAGATGACTACCTTTGTGGACTGGCTGCAGAACGACACGGCCGGGCTGCTGACCCTGGCCGCGGTATCGATCGCGATCCTGCTGTTGCTGATCATCAGGCTCAAGGTCGAGCCGTTCATCGCGCTGATCGTGGTGAGCGTGGCCGTCGCGCTGATCGCGGGGATCCCGGTCAGCGAGTTGGTCGGCACCCCGGCGAAGGCGTCGGAGTCCCTGCTGGAGACGGGTTTCGGCGGAATCCTCGGTCACATCACCGTGATCATCGGCCTCGGCACCGTGCTCGGCGCGATGCTGGAGCGTTCCGGTGGGGCCGATGTGCTCACCACGCGACTGCTGACCCTGTTCGGCCCGAGGGGCGCGCCGCTGGCCATGGGCGTGACCGGTCTGGTGCTCGGTATCCCGGTCTTCTTCGACATCGGCATCTTCATCCTGGCTCCGCTGGTCTACGTGGCCGCCAAGCGGGGCGGCAAATCCCTTGTGCTGTACGCGATGCCGATGATCGCCGGGTTGTCGATGACGCATGCGTTCCTGCCGCCGCACCCCGGCCCGGTGGCCGCTGCCGGCCTGTTCAACGTCAGCCTGGGCTGGATCATCATCATGGGGCTGGCCTGCGGGATCCCGGCCTGGTTCGTCAGCGGTGTGGCGTGGGGTTCGTGGATCGGCAAGCGCCTGCAGGTCGAGGTGCCCGAGGAGTTCGTGCCGGAAGAGGACGAAGCCGACACCGCAGATCCTCCGGCGCTGAGCCTGATCGCCTTCATCATCCTGGCGCCGATGCTGCTGATCCTGGCCGCCACCATGGCCGATGTGATGCTGGACGGCGGCACCCTGCTGGCCGTGCTGACCCTGATCGGCAATCCGGCGATCGCGCTGACCATCGCGGTCATGCTCGCCCTGTACCTGCTCGGCATCCGGCGCGGCATCTCCGGGGCCGAACTCGCCAAGATCTCCGGGGTGTCGCTGCGCCCGGTCGGGATGATCCTGCTGGTCGTGGGCGCGGGCGCGTTCTTCGGGGCGGTGTTGCGGGCCACCGGGATCGGGGACGCGCTGGCCGACTCGATGACCGCGATCGGCCTGCCGGTCATCGTCTCGGCGTATCTGATCAGCTGTGCGCTGCGGGTCGCCCAGGGTTCGGCGACGGTGGCCATCGTGACCACGGCCGGCATCATCGAGGCATCGGTCGCCCAGGCGGGCTACTCCCCCGCCCAGGTCGCGCTGATCGTGGTCGCCGTATCGGCCGGTTCGATCATCGCCAGCCATGTCAACGACGGCGGGTTCTGGATCGTGTCGCGCTATTTCAACATGTCGGTGAAGGACACTTTGAAGACCTGGACCGTGCTGGAGACCATCTTGTCCGTGGTCGGCTTCGCGATGGCCGGCCTGATCTGGCTGGTGGTCTAGTTCCTCCGGCGAGCAGACGCGAATGTACCCGAGAATGCGGGTTTTCGGGTACGCGCGCGTCTGCTCGCGCTAGGAACGGTGGGCTCGGGCGCTTTCGTACAGGCAGATCGCGGCGGCCGCAGCGACATTGAGGCTCTCCGCGCTGCCCGCCATCGGGATGGTTACCCGCACATCGGCGGCCGCCGCCACCTCCGACGCCAATCCGTGCGCCTCCGAACCGAACAGCCATGCCGAGGGCGTGGTGAGATCGGCGTCCGGAAGTGGTGTTTCACCGTCGAGCGTGGTGGCCAGCACCGAGAGCCCGGCCTCGCGCAGGGCCGAGATCACCGCGAACGTGTCGGGTTCCTGCAGGACCGGCAGCCCGAAGATGCTGCCCGCGGATGCCCGCAGACACTTTCCGTTGTAGGGATCCACGCTGTTACCGGTCAGAATCAGGGCGTCGGCGCCCATCGCGTCGGCCAGCCGGATCAGGGTGCCGGCGTTACCGGGTTCAGCGGTCTCGACCGCGATGGCGATCAGCCGCGGCGACCGCGCCAGCACGTCCTGGAGTGACACCTCCGGCAGCCGGCACACCGCGACCAGGCCTACCGGGGTGACGGTGTCCGACAAGGCCTTCGCCGCGCGTTCGGTGACCAGCTGCACGGGTGCGCCGTCGAGCAGCGCGGCGAACCGGTCGGCCGCCGGCTCGGTGGCGAACATCTCGGAAACGAGTCCGCGCCGCAACGCGGCCTCGACCAGGTTGGGTCCCTCGGCGAGGAAGCGTGCGGCGCGGCGGCGCCCGACGTGGCGCTGCAGTTTCACCGCAGCCACCACCCGGGCAGAACGCTCGGTGAGGGTCAGGCGGCCTCGCCAGAGGACGTTGACGGCGCGTTCACATCGCTGGGCAGGGCGGCCTTGGCCACCTCGACCAGCGCGGTGAACGCGGCCGCATCGCTCACGGCGATCTCGGCCAGGTTCTTGCGGTCCACCTCGACCCCGGCGGCCTTGAGGCCCTGGATCAGGCGGTTGTAGGTGATGTCGTTGGCGCGGGCCGCGGCGTTGATCCGGGAGATCCACAGCTTGCGGAACTCACCCTTGCGGGCCCGGCGGTCCCGGTAGGCGTAGGACAGCGAATGCAGTTGCTGCTCTTTGGCCTTCCGGTACAGGCGGGACCGCTGACCGCGGTAACCCTTGGAGGCCTTCAGTACGGTGCGCCGCTTCTTCTGGGCGTTGAGTGCGCGCTTCACGCGTGCCATGGGGTGTTCCTATCGTTCGGTGTCGGTAGCGGCGGTACTAGCCGTTGAGCAGCTTGTTGACGCGGGCGGTGTCATTGGCCGCCACCACGGTGCGGCCGTCCAGCCGGCGGGTGCGCTTGGTGGGCTTGTGTTCCATCAGGTGGCGACGGTTCGCCTTCTGCCGCACGATCTTTCCGGTCCCGGTGCGACGGAACCGCTTGGAAGCACCGCTGTGGGTCTTTGCCTTGGGCATGAATCCTCAGTTCTGTTGAATCTAGCTCTGCGTGACGTCTGGTTCTTGGTTTGCGGCCTGCTGCCCGCCGGGGCGCTCGGCCTGCTCCGCCGCCTTGGCGCGGGTCTTCGCGCCGCGGTGCGGGGCCAGCACCATCGTCATGTTGCGTCCGTCCTGCTTGGCCGACGTCTCGACGAAGCCGTAATCGGCGACGTCGGCGCCCAGCCGTTGCAGCAGCCGGTAACCCAGTTCGGGCCGCGACTGCTCACGTCCGCGGAACATGATCGTCACCTTGACCTTCGACCCGGCTTCGAGGAAGCGGACCACGTGGCCCTTCTTCGTCTCGTAGTCGTGATCGTCGATCTTGGGACGCAGCTTCTGTTCCTTGACGACGGTCTGCTGCTGGTTCTTGCGAGACTCGCGCGCCTTCTGCGCCGTCTCATACTTGAACTTGCCGTAGTCCATGATCTTGCAGACCGGTGGTCTGGCGTTCGGGGCTACTTCGACAAGGTCGAGATCGGCGTCCGCGGCGACGCGGAGGGCGTCTTCGATGCGCACAATGCCTACCTGCTCGCCACCTGGTCCGATCAGGCGGACTTCGGGTACGCGGATGCGCTCGTTGACGCGGGTCTCAGTGCTGATGGGGCCTCCTATGTTGGTCTGTCGAGGAGACCTACCCCATCCGCATCCTGTCCGGAGAACAGAAAAGCCCTGCTCACAGCAGGGCCCAATGCCGACCGATCACGGCTTGCGCCGCCTGCACGCCCAGTCCTGGACCGCAGAACCGGTGCTCTGGGGCACCGGCGACCGGACCGCTGTGCCGGTATGGTCAGCGGTGGGAGTGGGACTCCACTTGCTGTCCCTGGCGTAAGCCGGGACGGTCGCGCATGACACTCTACCAGGCATGACCGATCCGATAGAAATGCCCGATGCAGCCCAGCCGCAGGTACGGGAGCTGGCCGAGGTTCCTGCCGTCGAAGTGATCACCCGGGCGTCGGTCATGCTGATGAGCGCCGCGGCCGAGAAGATCGGATTGTCCGCCGAGGATCCCGACGACAGCCCTCACCGCGACCTGGACGAGGCGCGACGGTTGATCACCGCGCTGGCCGGGCTCGTGACGGCCTCGGTCGAGTATCTGGGGCCGCACGCCGGGCCGGTGCGCGACGGGCTCAAGAGCCTGCAGTTGGCCTTCCGCGAGGCGAGCGCCGCGCCCGAGGAGCCGGGCAAGGGGCCGGGCGAGAAGTACACCGGCCCGGTCTGGTAACCCCGCACGGCTTTGCGGTCGTGTTTCAACATATTCGCGGGTTGAGGGCTTATCCTCCCGGCGTATGACCGTTATCAGCCGCGCCGATCGGATCGGGGCACGGCCCTCGTCCCGATTCTCCTGGGTCCCCGCGGCGGCGGGCTGGACCGTCGGTGTGATCGCGACGCTGTCACTGATCGCCAGCGTCTCCCCGTTGGTGCGCTGGATCATCCGGGTGCCGCGCGAGTTCGTCAACGACTACATCTTCAACTTCCCCGACACCAGCTTCGCCTGGGCCTTCGTGCTGGCTCTGCTGGCGGCCGCGCTGGCCGCGCGCAAACGCATCGCGTGGTGGATCCTGGTGCTCTACCTGGTGGGTGCCGTCGGATGGAACATCGGCGACCTGGTCACCGGTGGCGACGCGGTGAGCGACGATATCGGCGAGTCGGTGGGTCTGGTGTTCCACGTCGCCGCGATCGTGGCGCTGGTGCTGGCCCGCAATCAGTTCTGGGCCAAGGTCCGCCGTGGCGCACTGGTCAAATCGGCCCTGGTGCTGGTGGCCGGTATGGCGCTCGGTATCGCCGCGGCCTGGCTGCTGCTGCAGGTGTTTCCCGGCACGCTGGCACCCGAGTGGCGGCTGCCCTACGCGGTCAACCGGGTCAGCGGTTTCGCGACGGTGCCCCCCGAGGTGTTCGAGGGCTATTCGCACACGTTCCTCAACGACCTGTTCGGTCTGTTCGGCGCGCTGGCCCTGATCGCCACCGCGATCGTGCTGTTCCAATCCCAACGGGCCTCCAACGCCCTGACCGGAGAGGACGAATCGGCGATCCGCGGTCTGTTGGAGCTCTACGGCAAGAACGATTCGCTGGGCTACTTCGCGACGCGGCGCGACAAGTCGGTGGTGTTCGCCCCCAACGGCAGGGCCGCGGTCACCTACCGCGTCGAGGTCGGGGTCTGCCTGGCCAGCGGAGATCCGGTGGGCGATCCGAAGTCGTGGCCCGCGGCGATCGACTCCTGGCTGCGGCTGTGCCAGAGCTACGGCTGGGCCCCCGGTGTGATGGGCGCGAGTTCGGTGGCGGCCGAAGCGTTCCGGGCCGCCGGATTGACTGCGCTGCAACTCGGCGACGAGGCGATCCTGCATCCGGACGGCTTCCGGTTGTCCGGTCCCGATATGCGTGCGGTGCGCCAGGCGGTGACCCGGGCGCGACGGGCCGGCACCTCGGTGCGGATCAGGCGGCACCGCGAGCTGTCGGCGCCCGAGATGGCCGAGATGATCAAGCGGGCCGACGCCTGGCGGGACACCGAGACCGAACGCGGTTTCTCGATGGCGCTGGGCCGGTTGGGCGATGCCGCCGACGGTGACTGCCTGTTGGTCGAGGCGGTGCAGACCGGCGGGGCCGGCGAGCAGGTGGTCGCGCTGCTCTCGCTGGTGCCGTGGGGCAGCAACGGCGCGTCGCTGGACGTGATGCGCCGCTCCCCCCAATCTCCCAACGGCACCATCGAATTGATGGTCAGCGAGCTCTGCGCGCAGGCCGAGGACCTCGGGGTCAGCCGGATCTCGCTCAACTTCGCGATGTTCCGGTCCGCGTTCGAGCAGGGCGCCCAGTTGGGCGCCGGGCCGGTGGCCCGGTTGTGGCGCGGGCTGCTGGTGTTCTTCTCGCGCTGGTGGCAGCTGGAGAGCCTGTACCGCTCCAACATGAAATACCAGCCCGAATGGGTGCCGCGCTACGCCTGCTACGAGGACGCCCGGTTGATCCCCAGGGTCGGGGTGGCCTCGGTGATCGCCGAAGGCTTTCTGGTGCTGCCGTTCTCGCGGCGCAACAAACAGCACACCGGCGAGCACATCGCCGCGCCGGCGAATCTGGTCGACAGCGGGCGGCTGCACCGCGACGGCAGCGCCCCCGATGTCAGTGGGCTGCGGACCGATCCGCCCGAGGCGGGCGATTCCCCCCGCCTCCCCGAACAGGTCCGGGTCCGGATGGCCAAGCTCAAGTCCTTGCAGGACAGCGGCGTCGACGCCTATCCGGTCGGCCGGGCGCCCAGCCACACGGTGGCCGCGGCCGTGGCGGCCGCCGACGCACAGCACGTCACGGTCGCGGGGCGGGTGCTGCGGGTCCGAGACTACGGCGGCGTCCTGTTCGCGCAGTTGCGCGACTGGTCCGGTGAGCTGCAGCTGCTGCTCGACAACACCGGCCTCGAGGTCGGTAGCACCGCCGATTTCACCGCCACCATCGATCTGGGTGATCTGGTGGAGGTGACCGGGTCGATGGGCTTCAGCCGCAAGGGAACCCGCTCACTGCTCGTCGGGAGCTGGCGACTGATCGGCAAATGCCTGCGCCCGCTGCCCGACAAGTGGAAGGGCCTCACCGACCAGGAGGCGCGGGTGCGGGCCCGCTATGTCGATCTCGCGGTCAACACCGAGGCCCGCGATCTGATCCGGGCCCGCAGCGGTGCCCTGCATGCCATCCGGGAAACCCTGTACGGCAAGGGTTTCCTCGAGGTCGAGACGCCGATCCTGCAACAGATCCACGGCGGGGCCAATGCCAGGCCCTTCCTCACCCACATCAATGCCTACGATCTGGACCTGTACCTGCGGATCGCACCCGAGCTCTATCTGAAGCGGCTCTGTGTGGGCGGGGTGGAACGGGTCTTCGAACTCGGCAGGGCCTTCCGCAACGAGGGTGTCGACTTCAGCCACAACCCGGAATTCACACTGCTGGAGGCCTATCAGGCGCATGCGGACTACCACGTGTGGATCGAAGGCTGCCGCGAGCTGATCCAGAACGCGGCGCAGGCCGCCAACGGTGCGCACGTGTTCCTGCGGCCCAGGGCCGACGGTGTGCTCGAACCGGTCGACATCTCCGGCGACTGGGCGGTCAAGACCGTGCACGACGCGGTGTCTGAGGCGCTCGGCGAGCACATCACCGCCGACACCGACCTGACCACACTGCGCCGGCTGTGCGATTCGGCGGCCATCGGCTACCTGACGCACTGGGACGCCGGAGCCGTGGTGCTCGAAATGTACGAACACCTCGTCGAGGACCGCACCACCGAACCCACGTTCTACAAGGACTTCCCGACGTCGGTGTCCCCGCTGACCCGGCCCCACCGCAGCATCCCCGGCGTCGCCGAACGGTGGGATCTGGTGGCCTGGGGCGTCGAACTCGGCACCGCCTACAGCGAGCTGACCGATCCGGTCGAACAGCGCCGCCGGCTGCAGGAGCAGTCGCTGCTGGCCGCGGGCGGCGATCCGGAGGCGATGGAGCTCGATGAGGACTTCTTGCAGGCCATGGAGTACGCGATGCCGCCGACCGGTGGCCTCGGGATGGGTGTGGACCGGGTGGTCATGCTGATCACCGGCCGCAGCATCCGCGAGACGCTGCCGTTCCCGCTGGCCAAACCCCGCTGACCGGGGGCATCCGGCGACCGGCCGGGTGGTGACAGAACCTCACAGCCGATCACCAGGATGGGCCGCCACGATTAGCCTGTGACCTTCACCCACCATCTGTCCCTGATGCACGGCTGGGTCCCGACGACGGTGCAGATCCTCGCCGCCGTCACCCTGGCCGCCGCGGTGGTGTGGCGCAGCCGGCGCTGGGGCCTGCGCTGGCTGCCGGTGGCGGCGCTCGTCGGCGCCGCCCTGGCCGCAGGCACCTACTGGTACATCCAGGACCAGGGCCTGACCGGCAATCCGGCGCCGCGGTCGTTGTGGGTGTGGGTCGCGCTGACCGGGGCCGCGGTGGTGATCCTGCTCGCCGGGTGGCGGGGCAGCCGCTGGTGGCGGCGCGGCGCCTCGGCCCTGGCGGTCCCGATGAGCCTGCTGTGCGCCGCGCTGGCGCTGAACCTGTGGGTGGGTTACTTCCCGTGGGTGCAGACCGCATGGAACCAGCTCACGGCGGGCCCGCTGCCCGACCAGACCGACCAGGTGACGGTCACCGCCATGCAGCGCACGGGCGCGATCCCGGCCAGGGGCACGGTGGTGCCCGTCGAGATCGGCAACGCCGCCTCGGGATTCCGGCATCGCGGCGAGTACGTCTATCTGCCTCCGGCCTGGTTCTCGCGCAACCCGGCGCCGAAACTGCCCACGGTGATGATGATCGGCGGTGAGTTCAACACCCCCGCGGACTGGATGCGGGCCGGCAACGTGATCAAGACGGTGGACGAGTTCGCCCGCCGCCACGGCGGATACGCGCCCGTGCTGGTGTTCGTCGATCCGGGTGGCGCCTTCAACAACGACACCGAATGTGTCAACGGGGCCCGTGGAAACGCTGCCGATCATCTCACCAAAGATGTTGTGCCGTATATGAACGCGCACTACGGAGTGAGCCCGGCCGCGGCCAACTGGGGCATCGTGGGGTGGTCGATGGGCGGCACCTGCGCGGTGGATCTCGCGGTCATGCATCCCGAACTGTTCAGCGCGTTCGTCGACATCGCCGGGGATATCGGGCCCAACTCGGGCACCAGGGCACAGACCGTCGACCGCCTCTTCGGCGGCAGTTCGGCGGCCTGGGCCGCATTCGACCCGACCACGGTGATCAACCGGCACGGCCAGTACCGCGGTGTCGCCGGCTGGTTCGACGTCAACGATGCCACGCCCAACCAGGCCGCCAAGACCAACCAGACCGGGTCCACCGGCCCCACGATCAAGCCCGCGGGCCGGTCCAACGATCAGGCGAAGGCCGCGGATTCGCTGTGCGCGCTGGGTTCGGCGCACGGCATCGCGTGCGCCGTGGTGAGCCAGCCGGGGACCCATGACTGGCCGTTCGCCACCGCGGCGTTCACGGCCGCGCTGCCGTGGCTGGCCGGCGCGATCGGCACCCCGCAGGTCTCCGAGGTCGGTCTGCCCGCCCAACCCACCTCGGCGGCCTATATCCAGACGGCAGCCAAGTAGGCCCGGACAACACCGCTCAGTAGTCGGATTCGGCGGCCAGGATCTCGGCCAGGAACGCATCCTCGGGTGGTGCCGCGAGCCGGGCCCTGGCCAGCGCACGCACCCGGTCGCGGGTCCGCACCGACTCCCCGGTCCCGGCTCCCACCACGAGTTCGGCGGCCGCCCATTCGGTGTTCCACGCCTGCGCCGCGCCCAGCGGCGCACCGTCCGCGCCGAGCAGGGTGAGGACCGCGCGCCCGTCGGCATCCAGTGATCCGGCGGCCGTTCCGTCACCGCAGCGCAGCGTCACCGGAATTCCCTGCGCCGAACCGGATCCCGACAGTGCCACCTGCACAACGGCAGTGACACCGGTCGCGATGTCGACCACCGACCAGTCGACGGTGTTCTCTGCCGCATCGAAGATCGCGGGCGGCACCGCCGACCAGTGCACCGTCGCCGTTCCGACGGCGATGGCCCCGCGATCCCGGGGCCGCTCTCCCGGCCCGGCGGCCAGCGCGTAGTCGTCACGTCCGCCGGTGTGCGGCCGCGACCCGGCCGAGCTCAGCCCGATCTCGGCGGCCAGTTCGCGACACTCCTCGACCAGCGCGACGACTCGCGGATCACCGTCGGCGGCACGCGATTCCAGAGCGGCCAGGTGCGGGGCGAGCAGCCCGCCCGGATCGGCGTCGATGGTGTCGTCGGTAAAGTAGTCCTCGGCCGCCACCGTCAGCAGTGCGATCTCGGCATCGAGCACCGCGCGGTCGAGGGCGGCGATACCGTCACGGTCGCTGGCCGGCCACCACCGGCGCAGCCAGTGCCCCAGTGCCAGCCGCCGCAGCGCCGCCGCCGAACCCGGCCGCACCGCCACGCCGTCGAGTTCGACCGGTTGCCGCCGGTCACGGTGACACAGCGTGTCGACGAGGGCGACGTGGCCGGCTTCGCCGGTCATCCGCCACAACCAGTCCGCCCGAACCGGATCGGTGAAGGCGATCTCCGGCGGGTCGGCCGGATCGCCTTCGACCGTCCAGGACAGCACCGCCCCGCTGACCTCGAGGACGGCGGCCAGCGGCGGCTGCGCGGGCGGCGAACCGGTACTCCACAGACCGGATTCGGCGCTCAGGATCAAACCGCTCATCCGGTCACCCGCACTTCCAGCATGGCTTTGATCCGCTGCCGGTGATCCAGGCTCACCGACCGCGCGACGCCCTCCAGCAGGGACCGCACATCGTCGACGTCGGCGCACGACTCCTGCCACACGTCGCGGCCGTGCAACCGGGCCCAGAGGCGGCTCAGATACGGCCTGGCGAATGCGCCGAGATCGTCGACCACCCGTTGCTGGTGCGGGTGCACGGGCCCGCCGTCGTGCAGATAGCGGCGGGCGTGCAGCACATAGGCCTCCTTGGCCAGCCGGGCCTGGATCCGCGCGGACAGTTCGTGGCGGGCCTGCGGGCACGCCGCGAGTGGCCGCAGGTCGATGGCCACCTCGATCCCGGTGAGCAGGCTGCACTGCTTGTCCTCGGCCAGCAGGCCCCACGGCGCACACGCGCGGTCGACCTCCTCGTCGCACAGCAGCGGGATGTCGGGCAGCTCGTCACGGTCCATCGCGCGCCGCAGGGTGGCCCTGACCCGTTCCACCACGCTGCGGTCCAGCGGTCGCTCGCCGTCGTAGACCGCCGTGACGGTCGGGGGTTGTTGCGGCTCAACCGAACACAGCCCGACCTCGACGAGGGAGAAGGGCAACCCGGCGTCGGCCAGCCGGGCCTCGGCACCGAGGTTGTAGGGCGTGGCGTCGGCGATCAGCACCGACCACACCCGCTGGCGGGCCATCTCGGCACTGTGACCGTGGGCGGCTCCGAGCACCGTGGCCAGCCCGGCGAAGAACGGTTCGGTGATGGCCCGCGCCGGCCGGACATCACGCCAGCTGCGCTCCAGCTGCCGCTGCAGCCGCGCGATCACCTGTGGATCGGCGATGTGCTCGTTGAGCACCTCGACCGTGGCCCGGTCGCGACCGTGGTGGATCTCGTGCAGCACGGCCGCCGCGTCGTGGCGGCCGTCCGGTGCACCCCGGGTCACCGCGAGTTCGAAACAGACCGGGAAGTACAGCTCCTGGGCGTTGCCGGTGGTGATGCGCTGCGCCCGGCGTTCCTGCTTGAGCAGGACGAACCAGGCCGCCGCGGAACGCAGTTGCGGCGCATGCGCCACGATCGCATCGTGGGCCTCGGTGGCCACCTCGGGGGCCAGCACCGCCGCGGAGAACTGCGTATTGCTGCGCAGGCGCAGCACCAGTGGGTCGATGATGCGTTTGACGGTGCGGCGCAGTGGACCGCCGCCGTCCCCGCTGAGCACCTCGACCCCGGGCCCGATGGCCCGCCATGCCCGGTCGATGACGGCGAGCCGCGGCTGGGCCGCCCGCACCGCGGCATCCGCCGTCGCGGTATCGGGCCGGATGCTCACCGGCACCAGGATAGAGCGGCCGAACTTGGGTTCGGTAGCCGTGGTGCGGACCGACCCTGGTCCACATGACCGACGCCATGATGCTGGCCCTGCTGTGCCTGGCCTGCGGCGGCGCCGCGGGGGCCGTCCTCACCGCCCGCCGGGCCCGATACGCCCGACCCGACGACGAGGCGGCCGAACGCCTGGTCACGTTCGAGGAGTTGCTGGCCGAGTTCGACCACATGCTGATCCGCAAAGGACTGGTGACCGGCGCGCAGCTGACACTGATCCGGCACGGTACCCGGGGGCGCGGTGTGGTCACCGGGATGCGCACCACCGGAACGGCCAGGGAGGACTATCGCGAAGTCGAGCTGGACCTCATGGTGAGCCGGCCGGGCGGTGGGCAGTTCCCGGCCAGGCAGACCGCGTTGATCCCGGCCGCGGCGCTGGCGAAGGTTATGCCGGGCAGCGCGATCGACGCCTACTACCGGCCGGACGACGAGGGCACCGTCGCGGTATGTGTCCCGCCGCCCTGATCGAGCGCGCCCGCCGTGGGCCAAATCCGTTGGCCCCGGGGAAAATCGGCGGTCACACCCGAGTTTGCGCTGATCGTCGGCGGCCGCCCGGTATGATCAAGGCCCGATAACCCCACCGGTGACGCCCCAGGAGACGATCAGCTCGATGGTCCGCCCGGCACGTGTGACGATCCAACAGGTCGCCGATGCGGCAGGCGTGTCCACCGCCACCGTGTCTCGCACCCTGGCCGGGCTCCCGGGCGCCGGCTCGGAGGTCCGCGACCGGGTGATCCGCACCGCGGACTCGCTCGGCTACCGGGTCGACCCGATCGCCCGGTCACTGCGCGGCCGGCGCTCGGGCATGGTGGGCCTGGTGGTGCCCGACATCGTGAACCCGTTCTTCCCGGCCCTGGTGCGCGAACTCGAGGATGCCCTGCAGGGCGGTGGAACCGGGATCCTGATGGGCGACGCCCAAGGGTCGGCCGAGGTCGAGCGGCTGCGGGTGCAGGCCCTGGTGGGACGTCGGGTGGACGCGCTCGTGATCAGCCCGGTGCACGCCCGCAAGTCCCGCAGGACACTCCAGGAGGCGGCCCTGCACACCAGGGTGGTGCAGGTGGACCGGCGGGCCAGCGCCAAACTGCCCTACGTGGGCGCCGACCACCGGGGCGCGATGGAGACGGTGTATGAGCTTCTGCGACAACGCGACTGCCGCCGTTTCGCGTTCCTCGGCTACGACGACGGGGTTTCCACATCGGCCGAACGGCTCAAAGCGTTCGAAGCCGTCACCAAGGACATCGATCCCGGGGCGGCCGGTCGCACATTGCACGCGACCCAGTTGGCCGCCGACGAGGTGTCCCCGGAGTGGCTCGATGCGCACATCCGGGACGTGGACGCGGTGATCACCACCAGCGACCTGCTCGCGGTGTCCCTGCAACTGGCACTCACCGAACGGGGGCTTCGTGTCCCCGACGACATCGCCATCGTGTCCTTCGACAACACCCGGCTGGCCGCCGTGGCGGGCCTGACCAGCATCCGGCAGCCGCTGCCCGAGATGGCCGGTCTCGTCACCCAATTGGTCGACGGCCCCGACGACGTACGCCACCACGACGAACTGCCCTGCACGCTCGTGCGGAGGGCATCGGCGTGAGGGCAGTACGTCGCCGATCGGGGTGATCAGCCCCAGCTGGGCTCACTCATCGGGCGCAGGGCCACCTCGAGAATGCGGTAGTGCTTGGGGCGGGTGAGCACGAACTCGGTGAGGTCGGCGATGTCGTCGGCCCGCATCATCTGCTGCAGGGCCTGCGACCCCTGCTCGCGGCCCCGTCCGTCGCCGACCGCGAAGGCGGTGGCCACGCCACCGGGGCACAGGTTGGTGACGCGGATCCCCTCCTCGCGGAGTTCGTTGTCGAGGCCCTTGAACAGCCCGACCTGGCCGAACTTCGAGCCGCTGTAGGCGGCTTCCCCCGGGAGACCGCGCCGCCCGGCCTCGGACGCGATCGCCACCAGGTCACCACCGTTGCCCGCCGCCCGGAGGTGCGGCAGGGTGGCGCGAACGGTGTTCACGGTGCCGGTGAAGTTCGTATCGATCATCTCCTGGACCCGGTCCTCCGGGACGTCCAGGAAGTTGCCGTAGTGGCCCACTCCGGCGTTCGCGATCACGATGTCGATCGCGCCGAACTTCTCCACGGTCGCATCCGCGAAGCTCTTGGTCTGGGCGAGGTCTCGGACGTCCACCTGCTGAACGTGGGACCCCTCGATCCCCAGGTCGGTGGCGTTGCGCGAGCCAAGGGCCAGCTTGACGCCGTGATCGGCCAGCCGGGCGGCGATGGCCCGACCGATTCCGGACGATGCGCCGGTGATCAGGGCCACCTTGCCGGACAGGTCTTGTGCGGGCATGTAGTCAGTTCTCCTCTTGATTGTCGATCGTTCAGTTCCGCGCGAGGGCCCGCATGGCGTCGATGCCACCACGCAGGGCCGCCTGGAAGACCTTGACGTCGTTGCCGAAGGCGAGCACCCGGTAGCCCCGGTTGAGCATGTCCTCGGCGACGGCGGGATCGGCCGTGGTGAACCCCGCCGCCTTGCCGGCCGCGGCTGCCGCCGCGGCGACCCGGTCCAGGGCGGCGAGGTAGGCGGGGTGCGCGAAATCGCCTGCCACACCGAGGGAAGCC
This sequence comes from Mycobacterium sp. NPDC003449, assembly GCF_053588415.1. Lineage (NCBI taxonomy): Bacteria > Bacillati > Actinomycetota > Actinomycetes > Mycobacteriales > Mycobacteriaceae > Mycobacterium > Mycobacterium sp. NPDC003449. Next base: position 6,051 of record NZ_JBSFPX010000053.1, on the reverse strand, counting down.
GCCAGGTCGTTGTCCCCCACCCACAGCACGTCGATCCCGTCGACCGAGGCGATCTGCTCGACCCGGTCGAGGCCGCGAGCCGTCTCGATCTGGACGAACACCACCACATCGTCGTTGGCCGCGTCGAGTTCGGCCGCCGCGTCCGCGGGCGGGCGAAAGTCGTCCCACCCGAAGTTGAAGGTCACCGGCCGGGCGCCCTCCGGCGTTGTGGCGGTCGGATATCTTGTGGCGCGGACGATCTCGGCCGCGGCCTCGGCCGACTCGACGGCCGGGACCATGATCAGACGGGCACCGGCGTCCAGCGCCTGACCGATCAGCCACGGCACCGCCTGAGGTACCCGGACCCCGGGCGTGATGGCGCGTCCGTGCACGGCGGCGATCCCTGGAGCGATCTCGGCCGTGGTCCAACCGGTGTGCTGGAGGTCCCAGAAGACGAATTGCGCACCGGCACTGTCGGCGAGCCGGGCCACCCCTGGGGTGGCGAACTCCATCAGGAAGGTCCCGAAAACGGGAGTGCCGTCCCGAAGGGCGGTCCGGACCTGGTTCGGCCTCACTTGGGGCTCCGCCACGGCGCGGTGAGCTTCCCGTTCCCGAACCCGTCGGCGACGAGGCGGCGCTTCACCGCCCCGATGAACTCACCCTCGTTGGTCGCGGCCGCGGTGCCGATCTCGACCAGGTAGTCGTTCACCACGGCCTGCTTCTTCCACGCCGCGGGCAGGTCGCCCGCCTTGGCGGTGTTGATCAGATCGACGAACAGGGCCGGGTTGGACGCGCTGACCACGGACACGATCGAGGTGACGCCCACCGCGATGCTGGCGGCGATCAGCTCCTCCTGGCCCTGGAAGACGATGAAATCGTCCGGGGTGTCCCACACCAGGCGCTGGGTCTCGGCGATCGCGGTGGTGGAGTCCTTGGTGCCGGCGATGCCGTCCGTGTTCGCCAGGGTGATCATCGTGTCGATCGACAAGCGGTTCTTGGTGAAGAACGGATTGTGGTACGGGAACACCGGCTTCTGGGTGAGGTCGACCAACGAGACGAAGTAGTCGATCAACTCGTCCTGGGAGTATCCGTAGTAGGTCGGCGGAACGGCGAACGTGCCCTTGATCGGCAGGTCCGCGATCGGGCGGTACCGCTCCATCGCCCTGGCGGTGCCCTCGGCGCTGATACCGGCCAGCACCGGGAAGTCGGCACCGAGTTCGTCGAACAGCACCTCGAGGGCCCGGCGCCGGACGTCGTCGGTGAGAGTGAGGCCCTCCCCTCCTGAGCCGAACATCCAGAAACCGGAGGCCCCGGCGTCCGCGTTGGCCCGGTAGAGCGCCCGCTGGGCGGGCTCGTCCAGCTTCTCGCCGTCAGTGATCAGGGTCGGGCAGGCCGGGAACAGGCCGTGGAAGTGGGCCGGGTTGTGGGTGACCATGGGATTCTCCTTCTATTTCGGGGCTAAGTCGGGATCGACGGATGTGACGGGATTCGGGGACCGCCGCCGGTCAGCGGCTCTCGGTGAGTTCGGCGGACTCCCCCTTCCGGGCGCGCCCGGAGGTGTCGCCGAGGACGCGCCGGGAGAGCAGGGCCATGATTGCGGCGAACACCAGCCAAGCGGCCAGGAACCACATCGCCGGGGTGGTGGAGCCGGCCGCGTCGGTGATGGCACCGACGGCGTACGGTCCGATGAAGCCGCCCAGGTTGCCGACCGAGTTCACGCAGGCAATCCCGACCGCCATGGACGAGGCGGCGAGCACCTTCGTCGGCATCGAGAGCAGGATCGGCTGACCGGCCATCAGGCCGACCGCGGCGAGCGTGATCAGCGCCATCTGGATGACCGGGTTGGTGGTGGTACCGATCAGCAGGAAGGCGACCGCGCCGAGCAGCGGTGGGATCGCCATGTGCCAGTACAGTTCCCGCTTGCGCTGCGAGCGCCGCGGCCAGTACCACAACGCCAGCACGACGAACACGTACGGGATCGCGGTGATCACACCGGTCATGGTGTTGCCGGTGCCGAAGTTGCTGACGATGGTGGGCAGCCACAGTTGCAGGCCCAGGGTCGCGACCGGGAAGGCGAGCCAGAAGGCGGCCAGAAACAGAACGCGCTTGTCCCGCAGGGCCGAAAGGGGATTTCGGTGCTCGGTGGTCTCGGCCTGGCTGCCCGCCACCGCGGCCAGCACCTGGTCCCGCTCCCGGGGCGTGAGCCAGCGCGCGTCGGCAGGCCCGTCGGGCAGGACCTTGAGCACGACGAATGCGAGCAATACCGCGGGCAGACCGGTGAGGATGAACATCCACTGCCAGCCGGCGAGGCCCAGGGTGCCCTGCATGGCATCGATGATCCAACCGGAGACGGGCGCCCCGATGATCACCGCCATCGGGTTGCCGAACATCAACAGACCGATCATCCGGGACCGGTGCTGGAACGGGAACCACGACGCCAGGTAGAAGATCAGGCCGGGCATCAGGCCCGCCTCGGCGGCGCCGAGCAGGAAGCGGAAGGCGTAGAACATCCACTCGTTGGTGGTGAGGAACGTCAGGATCAGGACCAGGCCCCAGGTGATCATGATGCGGGCGAACCATTTGCGCGCACCGAACTTCACCACCATCAGGTTCGACGGCACCTCGAACAGGAAGTAGCCGATGAAGAAGACGCCTGCACCGAATCCGTACGCGGCGTTCGACAGGCCCAGATCGGGTTGCATGGTCAGCTTGGCCACACCGACGTTACTGCGGTCGATGTAGGCGACCAGGTAGATCAGCACCAGGAACGGGATGAGCCGCCAGGTGATCTTGCGCAGCAGGTCGCGGTCCAGCCCCGGCTCAGGTTTCGCGGTGTCAGCCACGGCTCTCCTCCCCTGTCTCGTCGCCGGCAACGCGCTGCTCCATGTTGCTACCTCCTCGTAGTCCCGATGGAACGCATATCGGAGTGCGGTGTGATGATCGAGACTCAACGTAAACGATTACGTTGCCGTGCACAAGGGCGGCGCGCCCCGCGGCGATCCGCGCCGGCGGTTCCGCCGGCATTGAGGTCAAATCCCTTGGGGTGCAACCGACAATTGCGACGTGGTCAGCACCTGCCGACCCGATTCAGCGAGCGCCGTCGACGGCGAAGCTGGCCAGCGCGGCCCAGTGCAGCGGGCTGGCGGTGCCGTCGCCGTCGCGCCAGCGCCGCATCTGGGCCCGCTGCCAGCGGTTCACCGCCAGGCCCGCATCCTCGTCGCGGTGGGCCAGATCGACGCCGGTGACGGTGTCGGCCATCGGATCGGTCTTGGTGCCCGCCGACCCGAACTGGCGGAATCCGGCGGTGGTCGGCAGCGACCACAACGTCGCGGTCACCAGCTGGGCACCGCCCAGGATCATCGCCGCCACCAGGCCGGCCGCCTCGTCGAACCGGTAGTCACCACCGGATGCGCAGGCCAGCAGCGCCACCCGCGGCGGGACCGGCAGCTGCGTCGCGATCATCTCCCCCGCGGTCAGCGGCTGGTCCTCGGCCAGGTGCAGCGCCGCACGGTCGGCATGCCCGGCGGCGCCGTCGGCGGCGCTGGCATGCCCGACGTAGAGCAGCCGCGCCGGGTCCTCGGCACACAGGTCGGCCAACCGGCGCCGGTCGGTGTCGGTGCGCCGGAACAACTCGACCGCGTCATCCACCTGGGGCAGCACCCGCTGCCCGGCCATCAGATCGGCGAAGTGGCGGGCCAGCGGGCTCTGCGCCGAGGGCCTGCCCAGCACCGATCCCAGCGCAGAATCCGGCCGCTGCCCGGGTATGCGCGGGTCGAGCACGAGCACCGGCGGACGGTCGCGGCGGTCGGTCCACCGGCAGGCGGGGCGTGGCGCGTGCACGATGTTGGGCGGTGCCGCCATCAGCACGTCCGCCACCTCCATCAACCGGAAGCGGTGCGGTCCCGGCATCGCGAGCTGCCCCCAGGGCACCCGCCCGAGCCGCGGGCTCGGCGTCACGAACAACACCGGACGCGGCGAGTCCACACAGTCGGCCAGCAGCTGCCAGCCGTCGATCCCGATCAGGTTGGCGGCCAGCAGCCCGGCCAGTTCGAGTTCTGTTTCGGGGCGGGCGAATGCACCCGCGGTGACGGCCCGCTCGATCGCCTCGGCGGGCGTCTCGGTGCCGACCGGATCCGGCAGCGCCGGGTTGAGCGCCGCGTCGACCGCCTCCAGGTGCGGCTCCTCGACCACCCACGTGACCGAACGCCGCGGCTCCCCCACCACCCGCAGGCTGGCATAGGTCGCGATACCGACGTCGGCGAACCGCATGACCAGGGTCCGGGTCACGGCCACGTCGTCCATTCCGCCCCTGGCGCGGTGACATCGCGGCCATACCGCTGCAGCGCCAGTTGCCGGTAGTGGCTCATGATCGGTCCCGAGCTCGGGTCCATCCGCAATGCCGGTAACGGTCCGAGCCGGGTCAACGAGCGTCCGTCGCCGACCGGCGCCGCCGCGGCCGCGACGGCGAGTTGCGGGGCCAGTTCGGCTTCCACCGGCACCGCGGCGGTCGCCGTCTCGGCCCAGTCCCCGGCCGCCGCCGAGGCCGGGTCGGTACTGAATACGCCTCTGGCGCTGTGGTATTCGATGAGTTCACTGGTCAGCTCGACGTTGTCGGATTCCCACGCCACCGCGAAGGCCCCGGCCAGCAGCGGTGCCGAGACCTGGTTGGCCCACCGGGCCCGCGCGCCCGCGTCGGCGATGGTGTAGCGCACCGAGTCGACCGCCAGCGCGGCCGGGACTTTCAAGTCGGTAGCCCGGCCCAACTTGACCATGCCGCGGCGGTACTTGCGGCTGCCCGGGCGGCAGTTGTACGAGCCGGTTCCCGCCGCATGCCGCTTCTCGACCTGTTCCCAGCTGTCCCCCGGTTTGCCGAGGCCGTCGAAACCCATCTCCGCCAGCGCGTCCGCGCGCCAGATGTTGCCGAGGTGGGCATCCAGCCGGGCATACTGCAGCCAGCTGTGTCGCGGTGAGGCGTCCAGCAGCTCCCTGGCCTCGTCCACCATGGCGATCGCCTCGTCGAACAAGCCGCGGAAAAGAGCTATCCAACTGCGCTGCAACAGAATCCGATGGATGTAGAGGGGGCGCTCGATCTCCCGCCAGTGCCGCTCGGCCTGCTCCCAGCATTGATCGGCCTCCCGCAGCTTGCCCAGACCCACCCGGATCAGCCCGAAATACAGCCAACTCCGGGACACATCGTGCGCGCGGGCGTGTTCGGCGATCACCGGGTAGGCCTCGGTGACCAGGTCCTGGGTCTGGGCGTACTCACCGCCCGACCATGCGGCCGCGGCCCGCTCCAGCCGGGTGCGGGCGGCGGCGAGTTTCCAGTCGCGGGCCTGCGCGCGGGCATCGGCCCGGCGCAGCCACGGCTCGGCCTCGTCGAGACGCCCCGACTCGACGCAGAACCGGCCGTAGCCCAGCGCACCGGTGACGAACAGGTGATCGGTCTCGGCATCGTCGGCACCGGGCCCGGCATGGTCCTCCAGGACCTCGAGCACCTCGGCCCACACCGGAACCGATGCGGCGTAGAGGTCGTCGTCGCACAGGCTCTCGGCGAGCAGAATCCTGCTGTGGCAGATCAGGTTGCGGTGCTCGGCGGCCAGATCATCGAAATCCCCCGTGGTTTCGATCAGTGCCGCCAGATGGGTTGCGGCACCGTCGTGGTCACCGCGTGCGGCGGCCAGTCCGGCGCCGAGGAATTCCGCACGGCGGGCATACCGGCAGATCATCCGGTCGACCTCGAACTCGGACATGCTGACCTGAGCGGCAAGGTCGGGCCGCTGCCCCGCGCGGACCGCACGATACATCCCCAGACAGTCACCGATCCGGGAAATGCTTTCCACCACACCGTCATAGGCGGTCCGCGCCAGATAGATCTCGCCGAGCTGAGCGAACACCTCGAGCGCCTGGTCGTCGCGGTCGGCCTGTTCGATCCGGGGCAGCAACGACACCAGCAGATCTCGGGCGGCCCCCTCGTCAGCGGCCAGTGCGAGCCCACGGGCCCGACGCAGGTCCCCGTCGATCGTCACCCCTGCACCCTATAAAAGCGGCGGGCGTGCCCGGTACCGGGCACGC